>JAQBVH010000269.1 GCA_027623615.1 Planctomycetota bacterium
GGGTGCCCGGCGCTCGTGTCTCGGGTTCGGTGCGGACCTACTCGGCTTCCGCCTCGGCGATCAGGGCCTCGATGGCCGCGTCGAGTTCGGGGCCGCGCGGGTTCTTGTGTCGGATGACGCCCTTGGCATCAAGGACGTAGACCGTCGGCCAACCGCTGACGTTCCACTGGGTCGAGATCGGACCGGAGGTGCTGCCGCCGTTCCAGAAGGAGCGCCAGGGCAGATCCTTTTCGATGACGACCTCTTTGATGACTTCGCGATCCGTGTCGCTGTTCACACCAAGGAGGGCGAACGGCTTGTCGGCGAGTTCTTTTACGAGCGACCGCTCGTGAGGGTACATGGCCCGGCAAGGGGGTCACCAATCGCCCCAGAAGTCAAGCATGACAACCTTGCCGCGGTAGTCGGACAGCTTGAAGTCGATGCCGTCCAGGTCCTCGCCTTCGATGTCGGGCGCGACCATGCCGATCTGCAGGTGCTGCATCTCGTACAGCTCGCCCGACGCCGCGACGGCGATCGTCTTGTAGCCCGGGTACATCTCCACCTCGTCGAAGGCCTTGCAGGCCTCGAGCAGGGCGATGCACTCGGCGCTGGCCTTGGCGCGCGCCTTGTCGGACTCGGCCTCCTCCGCGTCGTGCTTGAGCTGCATGGCGAGCGCGTAGGTCGCGATCGCCTTGCCGTCCGCGTCGAGGCCCGCGTGGGCCATGAGCTGGCGCACCGCCGAGGTCGCACCCGATGCGCGCAGCATCGTGCGGGCCAGGCCGGTGAGCGCTTCCGTGTCGTCCCCGTGATGTTCGAGGAAGGCGGTCATCGCCTTGTCCCGGGCCTCGCTCTGGGTGCTCTGGGTCAGCACGAACTCGAGGGCTTGCCGCCCCTCGCTGGTGCCGGGGTACTCGGCGGCCAGTGCCAGGAAGCGGTCGGTGAACGAGTCCCCGATCTTGTAGTAGTCGGGAACCATCCCCGGCTTGTCCTCCTCGGAGGCCGCGTTGTAGCGCTCCATGAAGGCCTCGCTGGCCGCGCTCAGGGCTGCGTTGAGGGACTCGAGCGCCTCCTCGGCGTCCTCGACGATGACGGCGACGTGCGCGGTCGCGGGTGCCGGCGCTTCCGCACTCGAGGCCGGCAGGGCGACGAGCAGGGCAAGGCCCGGCAGTAGATAGGTGAGCTTGCGTTTCATCTTGCTCAGTTGCCTTTCGCCTTGGCGATCAAGCGATCGATGGATTGGTCGAGCACTTCGGTACTCGGAGAGCCGACCCACTTCTCACGGATGACGCCGTCGGCGTCGATGAGGTACAGGGTCGGCCAACCACCCACGTTCCACTGGGTGGAGATCGGGCCCCGCGTGCTTCCGCCGTTCCAGAAGGAACGCCAGGTGATCTCCTGTTCGACGACCGTGGTCTTGAGGAGCTCACGGTCCTTGTCGCTGTTCACGCCCAGGATCACGAAGGGCTCATCAGCAAGCTTCTTTACGAGCGACCGCTCGTGCGGATACATCCGCCGGCAAGGGCCTCACCAGTGGCCCCAGAAGTCGAGCAGCACGACCTTGCCCCGGTAGTCGGACAGCTTGAAGCCCACGCCGTCGATGTCCTCGCCGGAGATCTCGGGGGCGGGCTTTCCGATCTGCAGGTGCTTGGCCTCGAAGATCGCGCCCTTGGCGAGGTCGCCGAGCAGACGGCCGTTCATCGCGACGCTCGGGAACTCCTTGGCGCAGCGCTCCATGAGCGCGAGGTGCTGCTCGAGGTCGGAGTCCTTGAAGGACTTGGCCAGGCTGAAGCACGCGATCCCGCGCACGTTCTCGTTCTTGCTCGCTTCCAGCAGGCGTGCGTGGACCTTGGCGTCCGTGACCCCCGGCAGCACCTCGGCCAGCTGGTCGCTGTCCGTGTGGTCGGCGAGCAGGGTCTCGAGGGCCTTCTGGGCATTGCCGTTGCGACGGCGGTCGCGCTGGTTGACCCAGACGAGGGCGCGCGCGGCGGCTCCGGTCTTGGGGTGCGCGTCCGCGATCTCCAGGAGGCGATCCGCGACCGGGCTCGGGTCTGGGAACTCGCTGCGCAGGGCGGTGCGTTCCTCCTGCGTCTTCGCGGCGCGCGCCTGGGCGGTGTAGGCGTCGTACAGCACCTGGTACTCGTCCAGGACCTCGTCGACGAGGTCGTCCGGATCTTCGGCGGTGGCCTGGATCGCGAGCGGAGTCTCCGTCGGCGCGAGGTGGGCGCCGGCGCCGGCCAGGGTGGCCAGGGCGGGCACGATCCACAGTTTCTCGAGTCTCATGGTCGTGGGGATGGGGGTGGAGGCGGAGCCACCGGAAGAACTGGGGACCGGCGACGGCTCCAGTGTCCCGGACTGGCTCCGCCCTGTCGAACTCCCCAGCCGTTCTCGACGGGCTTTGTACGTTCGGATGCCGTTCGGACGGGGTTCACCTGCCCCGGGCGGCGCGCGCCCAGGCGGCGAGGTCCTCCTCGCAGCCGTGCACGAGGCGTAGCTGGGACCAGGCGCCCTGCAGGGGCCGGTCGTCCGCGTAGGTCCCGACGTGGGACCCGCTGTCCCGCCCGAGGCTGAGCCCGTCGGCTGGCTGCTGCTCGAGCAGCCGTCCCTCGACCGAAGCGACCTGTGTGCCATCGACGTAGAGGCGCAGGCGACCGTCGAGGTCGACGCTGGCTGCGAGGTGAGTTTCGCCGCGCACGCGTGCCTTGGACCGGGCGACGAAGCGCACATCGCGATTGGTGACGGTGAAGGTCGGGACGCCGGCTGCGAGCTCGAGGGCGAAGCCGAAGGAGGCGCCGCCCTGGGCGACGACGACCCCGTCGCTCGCCTCGACCAGTGCGCCCACCGTGAAGGCGCGGCTGCCGATGGGGCTCGAGCTCGGCACCAGATCGGCCTCGTCGATGAGCAGGAACACCTCGCGCCAGGGCGCCTTGCTCGCGACGTTGCGTGCGCGCTTCTGGTTGAGGCGGTCGGCGGTGTCGAAGGGGTCCGGCTCCGCGTAGTGAACCTGCAGGCGCCGCAGCTCCTCCTCGAGCCCGGCCTGCACCGCGGCGTAGTCGGGCCGGCCGTGCACCGAGCGCAGCTCGTCGGGGTCCTTGACCAGGTCGAACAGCTCCCACTCGTCGAGCTCCTCGTAGCGGATCAGCTTGTGGGTCTGCGTGCGCACGCCGTGGTGGCGCGGCACGCTGTGGGCGCCGGGGAACTCGTAGTAGTGGTAATAGATCGACTGGCGCCATTGCGTGGGTTCTGCTCCGCGGAGCAGCGGCGCGATGCTGACGCCGTGCATGGGCACGGGGATCTCGGTCACTCCGGCGAGCTCGAGCAGCGTGGGGGCGAAGTCGATGTTCTGCACGAGGTGCTCGTCGCGCGAGCCCGCCGCCACGCGGCCGGGCCAGCGCACGAGCAGCGGCATGCGCAGGCTCTCCTCGTACATCCAGCGCTTGTCGTACCAGCCGTGCTCGCCCAGGTAGAAGCCCTGGTCGGAGGTGTAGATCACGAGGGTGTCGTCCTCGAGTTCCAGGCGCTCGAGGGCCTCGAGCACGCGCCCCACCTGCCGGTCCACGCCGTGGATGCAGCGCATGTAGTCCTTGGTGTAGCGCTGGTAGTTCCAGCGCGTGCGCGCGTCACCCTCCGGAGGATCGGCGAAGAAGGCCTCGTTGCGCGGGTCATAGGCCGCCTTCCAGGTAGCGAGCTGCTCCTCGTCGAGCCCCGGCGGGGGGGCGAGCTTGAGGTCGTACTCGTCGCGCAGGTGGGTGGCGATGCTCATCTCCTGGCTCGCCGCGCCGGGGTTGCGGGTGGCGTAGTCGTCGAAGAGCGTGGGCGGCTCGGGGAACTCGATGTCGTCGAACAGGCCCACCTCGCTCGGGCCCGGCTGCCAGTTCCGGTGCGGAGCCTTGTGCTGGTACATCAGCAGCCAGGGCTCCTCGCCACTCGCGGCCTCCTCGAGGAAGGCGAGGGCCCGCTCGGTGATGACCTCGGTGGTGTAGCCGCGGTGCCGCTGCTGGCCGTCCGGGGTCAGCAGGACCGGGTTGTAGTAGGGGCCCTGTCCGCGCAGGACCTCGTAGTGGTCGAAGCCCGTGGGCGTGGACCGCAGGTGCCACTTGCCGATCATCGCCGTCCGGTACCCGGCGGCCTGGAGGGCCTTGGGGAAGGTCTCCTGGGCGCCGTCGAAGGTGCTGCCGTTGTCCGGGACCCCGTTGAGGTGGCTGTGCTTGCCGGTCAGCACCACGGCCCGCGCGGGAGCGCAGATGGAGTTGGTGCAGAAGGCGTTGCGGAAGAGCATGCCCTCTGCGGCCAGGGAGTCGATGTTGGGCGTGGGCCCGAAGCGGGAGCCGTAGGCGCCGATGGTCTGGGCCGCGTGGTCGTCCATGTAGATGAACAGCACATTCGGGCGCTTGGGCGCGGCCTCGGCCATGCGCGCGTCCGCGATGGGGCTCGGCGACGCGGCGGGGCCAGCGGTCAGGGCAAGGAGGGCCGCGAGGCCCCCGAGGGCGGCCAGGGGGTGTCCGTGCATCACTTCACCTCGAAGTCGTCGGCCGCGGCGTAGGCGTTGATCACGGCGCGCTCGCCCTCCTTCCCGCCCATGCTGTTGCCGTGCTCCATGCCGACGATGCCGGTGTAGCCCTTGGCGTGCAGGTGGCGGAACACATTGCGGTAGTTGATCTCGCCGGTTCCCGGCTCGCGGCGGCCGGGGTTGTCGCCGACCTGGATGTAGGCCGTCTCGCTCCAGCCGAGGTCGAGGTTCGGGATCAGGTTCCCCTCGGTGATCTGCTGGTGGTAGAGGTCGTTGAGGATCTTGCAGGAGGGGCTGTTGACCGCGCGGCAGATCATGTGGGCCTGCGGGATCTTGGTCAGGAAGAGCCCGGGGTGGTCCCGCCAGGCGTTGAGGGGCTCGAGCACCATGACGAGCCCGCTCGGCTCGCAGATCTCCGCGGCGAAGCGCAGGTTGTCGATCACATTGGCCGTCTGGTAGTCCCACTCGAGGTCCTTGCGGAAGGAGCCCGGCACCACGGTGCACCAGGTCGCGCCGCAGCGCTTGGCGACCTCGACGGCGCGCTTCATGTCGGCCTCGATGCGGCCCCGGGCCTCGGCGGGGGGGATGGCGAAGGTCGGGCTGCCGAAGTCGCCGTGGGCGACGAACACGCCCATGCG
Source organism: Planctomycetota bacterium (assembly GCA_027623615.1). Lineage (GTDB taxonomy): Bacteria > Planctomycetota > UBA1135 > UBA1135 > JALWOP01. Next base: position 5,125 of record JAQBVH010000269.1, read on the forward strand.
CATGTCGTGGTCGCGCAGGAACTGGCCGATCTCCTCCTGGGTCTTCGGGTCCTTGCCCGGCATGCCGTTGTCCTCGAGGGAGCGGAAGCCCTCGTCGTGCATGAACCGCAGCTGGTCCAGCAGGTCGCTGCCCGCGTGGTTGCGGAACATGCCGAAGTGGGGGGCGTAGTCGAGCTTGAACCGTCCGGCCGGTCGCGCGTTGGGGAGGCGCTGAGCACCCCGGGCGAGCGGGGCGGCCAGGCCAGCGGCTCCGGCGGCGAGCAGGTGACGACGGCTGAGGGCGGGTCGGTGGAGAGCGGGACGCTGCATGGCGCCAGCCTAGCGGCCCCGCTCCTGTCCGCGCCCCCGGCCTCCGCGGGCTCGCGCCGGATCGCCC
>JAQBVH010000270.1 GCA_027623615.1 Planctomycetota bacterium
CTGCACCACGCTGGGGGGGCTGGTCGGGATGCTGTTCGTGTCGACCGGGAACTCGGCCGTGCCGTGGATTCCGATGACCTGGATCCCCGGGAAGCGCGCGATCTGGCCGCCGAGGCAGAGGTTGCCCTGGCTGCCGCCGGGGGTCTGCACGAACCCCGCGGTCTGACTGGCGAGGAAGTACCCGAACTGACTCGCGGGCAGCTGGGTGGCAATGAGGGTCAGGTCGTTCTCGACGACGGTCGTGTCGCCGGTCGCGATCAGCACGCCGCCGTTCCCCGTCGAGTTCGGGACGGCCGGGCCACAGTAGGCCGTACCGATCGTCTCGTAGTAGCGGCGCAGGTCCAGGTCGAAGAGCAGCACGTCGGCGGCGTCGCCGGGCCACTGGATCTCGCACTTGGCCTTCAGTGCCGCGCCGGTGTCGTTGCGGTAACTGAGCAGCTGCTCACCAGCGGCGCCGGTGCTCTGGGAGACCCCCAGGATCTGGCCGCTGCCGCAGGAGCCGTAGCAAAGGATGCGAGCGGTGTCGTCGGCAGCGTGGTTGCGCAGCTCGAGTTCGACGCTCTCACCCGGCGCGAGATCGAACTCGATCCAGGCCGAGGTCTGGCCGACGATGCCGATGTCGATGGTGCCGCCGTCGATGTGCCATTCGTAGGCAAGGTCGCACTCGCTCACGTTCCCGAAGCCGAAGGGCGGCAGGCTCGGGACCACGCCGATGCAGGAACCGTTGACCCACAGGTCACCGTAGGCCTCGAGGTCGGCCAGGTCTTGCGGTACCCGCCGAGGGCCCATACGCGGGAGCCCATGCCCACGGCCTCGAGGGCGGCGCGGCTGGTGGGCAGGTTGGGCTCCATCGTCCAGGTATCTGTCCAGGGGTTGTACTTGTGGACCGAGTTCGTGCCCACGGGCGAGGGCGTGGTCGTGCCGCCGATCAGATAGATGTGACCGTTGCGGCCGACGGCGCAACCGAAGCTCGAGCGCGACCAGAACATGTCGGTCGGAGGAGCCGCGGTGTGCTGGTTGTTCACGAAGAAGCCGCCGCCCGGGTTGAAGATCGCGACCTTGGTCGTCTGGCCGCTGCCGGTCTCGCCGCCGAACAGGTAGATGAAGCTGTCGCAAGCCGCGACGGCGCCGAAGCTGTAGCGCGGGAAGGCCATGTCCGGGAAGATCTCCCAGGTGTCGGTCGGCGGGTGGTAGCGCTCGACGGCCGCCTTGGGCACGCCGTTCAAGATGCCGCCGAAGACGTAGATCCAGCCGTCGTCCGCGGCCACGGCGCAGGCCTCGGCGCGCGCGGTGGGCATCGGGGTCAAGCCGGTCTCCCAGAGATCGTTGACCGGGTCGTAGGCCCAGACGTTGTTCGTGCCCCAGCTCGAGCTGGAGCGACCGCCGAAGACGTAGATCCGTTCCTGGCCCAGGTTGTTCAGCGCCGTCGCCGAGGTGGCGCGGTCACGTCCGCCGGGCATCGGTGCGAGCGGGCCGCTCCAGAACGTCGTGCGGTGGTAGCGGTAGACGTCCGATTCGATCGAGGTCTCGGTCTGGCCACCGAAGACGAAGATCTGGTTCTCGCCGCCTTGCTCGGCGACGGAGGCGGTGTAGTTGTACCAGTCGTTCGGCTTGCTCGGATACGTGTTCCAGGTCTGGGCCGAGGCGGCGCTGGCGAGGAGGGTGAGGGCGAGGAGGCGGGTGGACAGTTGCATCGGAGGACTCGGTGTTTCGCAGGGTTCTCTCTTCGGGGCGGACTGGGGTGCCCCCAGGTGCGCCCCCCACTCCAGGGCGGACACCAAACCCGGATTTCCACCAATCCGTGGTCACTTCCAGTCCCTGCGCCTCGCTGAGGAAAGGCGCCGTCTGCGGTCCGCGACGCGCGTCCGCAGGGGGAGCGCCTCAAAACGAACCGATCCCGTGTGAGATCCAGGCAGGTCGCGGGCACGTCGCTCCAGACGAGGGAGAATCGAGTGCGGAGACGGGTCTCCAGCCCTGAGGAAGAACGAAGATGGGATGGCGAAAGGCCAAGCGCGCGGCGGGCGAAGTCCTCGAAGGGGTCGGCGAGGTCGTCGACAAGCACGAACGCATCGGGGCCTGGTTCGGCGCCCTGGGCGCGATCGGCGGCGGGGTGCTGATCTACATCGGCCCGGGCACGATGGCGGAGGAGATCCCGATCCATCGCGAGCTGGGCCTCGGCTTCGGGGCCTTCGGGTTCGTCTTTCTCCTGGCCCTGATCTTCAAGGGGCAGGCGGGATACCGCGCGCGGTCCCTGCTGATGGCGATGCTGGCGGCGGTAATCGGAACGGGGCTCGGGTGGGTCTCCTACAGCGTCGGCCTCGACGTCTACGACCTCTACCACGAGGGCGAGTACCGCGACGTCTCCGTGACCGGGACGCGGCGCATCTACGACTCCTACAACAAGACCAGCAGCTTCAAGACCGAGGTGAACGTTGACGGGGAGCGCGTCACCGTCGACCTGACCCGGTTGCCCAAGCGGGGCGAGGTCGTCCACGTGCTGGTGGTGCCCCGCCGCCCGGCCGCGATCGTGCCCGGCCACGTCGAGCAGAACTGGATGCCGTTGGTCGACGAGGTCATCGGGCGCTGGATCGCCATGGGCATCCTGATCGGGCTCCTCTTCTGCGGCCTGGCGGTCCCGTTCAAGCTCTGGGACACGGTCTTCGGCGCGGCCAAGGGAGTCGACCCCGACGAGTGGTAGCGCCAATAAGCTCGGGGGCATGCAGCGTGCCCTGACGCCTCTGGTCCTCTGTCTCGCTGCCTGCAGCGCACCCTCGAGCATGCCCTCCGAATGGTCCGCCTTCCGCGGCGGCGTCCTCCACCACGGCGCGACGCCCATCACCGAGCCTGAGCTGGTGTGGGAGTTCGACACGGGCGGCGTGGTCGAGTCCCCTCCCACGGTCGTCGACGGCAGCCTGTACTGCGGGACGTTCAACAACTGCCTGTACGCCCTCGACGCCGCTTCGGGTCAGGAGCTCTGGCGCTTCCTGGTCGGCGGGCTCGTACGCGCGTCCCCTTCCGTCGTCGACGGCACGGTGTTCTTCGGCGCGGACGACAATCGCTTCTACGCGATCGACGCATTGACCGGTCAGAAGCGCTGGTCCGTGACCCTCGGTGATGGAGGCGAACAGTCCTCGCCGACGATCCTGGACGGCGTCCGCTACTTCGGCGGGTTCGACCACGAGGTCGACGTGGCCTCGGGCGAGGTGCTCTGGACCACGACGACCGGCGGCGCGATCCTGTCCTCGCCGGCGGTGGCCGATGGCCTGGTCGCGATCGGCTCCCAGGGTGGCAGTACGCCCCTCGTCTGGGTGCGGCACTTCGGATGCGACGCGGCGCTCCAGACGCTCCTCGAGCTCGGCGCGACGGAGTGACCGCGCCGCGTCCTGTCAGAGCATGAACGTCACCGCCACCGCGTCCGTCGTGTTCGAGCCCGCGCCGCCGGCGTCCGGGTCGCGGTACCAGGCCTGGAAGTGAACGGTGCCGGCCGCGAGGATCCCATGCGCGGCGGGGTCGATCGTGACCGTCGCGACCTGACCGGAAGCGAAGACCGGCGGCAGGATGCGCACGTGCGGGCCGGACACGCAGAGAAAGCCGTCGCCGAGGGGCTGCTGATCGGGGCTCGGGCCGTGGAAGAACAGCACCGGCTGCTCCGGGACCGGGCAGGCGGTCAGGCTGAACAGTCCATCCGCGAGTGAGCAGCTGCCGCCCACGGAGAGGTTCGCCGGCGCGCCGGTCGAGTTCGGGTTGGCCACGCAGTGCGCGACGCCTACGCAGGACCCAGGCACGTGGTACGTGACCTCGAGCCAAGGGCGGTTCGCGACGCTCGTGTGCTCGCGCGAGGACAGGGCCTTGGCCGTCGACGGCGTGACCTCGTCGGGCTGACGCAAGAGCCATCCGTGGTTGCTGCTCGGGTCGGAGATCCACGACTGAAGGTCCGCGACCAGGCCTACCCCCCCGAAGACGAGCTCCGCCCCCGAAGCTCCGGCCAACGCGACGGTCGTCGGCGTAGCGTCGAAGTCGCCGCCCGCGCTGCTCCAACCAAGACTCGGGTAGAAACGATGCCCCCAGGTCGCGTCCCCGTCCGTGGCATCCGCGCCGCCGCCCCCGTTGCCTTGGGCCAGGGAGTCCCCCTCACCCCAGGAACGGATCACACGGTGCAGGTCCACCTGCCGGTCCCCCACCGAGGTCGGCCCGACGACCAGGCGCAACCGCGCTGCGTCGACGACCGCACCGTCCGGCAAGCACGCCAGGTCGAAGCGCAGCACCGCGCGCCGCGCGCTGCCTTGCCCGTTGACTCCGGCGAAGACGTAGATCCCCTTGCCGTTCGACAGGCCATCGCTCTCGGCGTACAGCGTGTTGTCCTGATCGGGCACGAAGACGTCGACGTCCGCGTGCACGAGCCCGGCCACAGCCGAGAGCAGGGCGAGGCGGAGCAGGGAGGACATGGCCCTATCCTGCCCGAGATGGTGCGACGAGGGGCCTCCCACTCCGGGACGATCACGGCAGCTGCGGTCCGCGCCCTCGTCATCTTCACGGGATGGCCTCAGTGGAAGCCTTCAATCGACGCGCGTCGGGCGAGTCGCTACAACGGGACCTCAGCGCTGCCCCATTCAAGGCCATGGCGAATCCCCCTGCTGGCTACCCGCGCATCTCCCCTTACCTCAACTACGAGGACACTGGCGTCATGGTCGAGTGGCTCACCGGCGCCTTCGGTCTGGTCGAGCGCCACAGCCTGCAAGGCCCGGACGGGAAGGTCGTCCACGCGGAGATGGCATTCGAAGATGGCCTGGTCATGCTGGGTTCGCCCGGGGGCACCTTTCGGAACCCCAAGAACCTGGGCCAGGTCACTTCCAGCCTCTACATCTACGTCCCGGACGTCGATGCCCACTGCATCCGCGCCCGGGATGCCGGCGCAGAGTTGATCGAGGAGCCGAACGACACTCCCTATGGCGATCGTCGCTACGGCGCCCGGGACCCGGAGGGCCACCACTGGTACTTCGCGACCCGCAGGGCCTGCGAGTAGGCGTCGCTCTCCACGACCTCCCCGTCGAGGGGTGGCCCCGTGATGCCGTGCTCGCCCAGGGTAGCGGACCCATTCCCCTGCGTCGTAGGCTGACCGGGTGACGACGCTCCAGGGGCAGGTGGCCCTCGTGGCCGGGGCGACCCGCGGCGCAGGACGCGGGATCGCGCGGGCGCTCGGCGAGGCGGGCGCGACGGTCTACTGCACCGGACGCAGCAGCCGCGCAGGAACGCCCTACGCAGGGCGCCCCGAGACGATCGAGGAGACCGCCGAGCTCGTCAGCGCCGCCGGCGGCGTCGCCATCGCGCTGCGCGTCGACCATACCGAGGAGGACGCGGTCGAGCACCTCTTCGCGCGCGTGCGCGCGGACCATGGCCGGCTCGACATCCTGATCAATGACATCTGGGGCGGCGACGCCTTGACGGAGTGGGGCAAGCGCCTCTGGGAGGTCGACGTCGCCACC
>JAQBVH010000271.1 GCA_027623615.1 Planctomycetota bacterium
CCTCTTCGGTGAATCTGGCCTACCTAGGCCTACCGCCAGGGCTTCTCCCAGTACTCGGGCTCCATTTTCAGCTCGAGGCTGAAGGGCAGCACGCGGCGGCGGAGGCGGGTGCGGACCTCGGCGCGGATCATGAGCCAGCGCTCGACATGCTCGATCTGCTTGCCGGGCTTGGCCGGGTCGTCGACCAGCAGGGTCTTGTTCATCGGCTCGAAGCCGGCCTTGTTTTCGGTATTGCCGAAGATCACGCCCAACACGGGTTGTGCGGCGAGCATCTCGCCGGTGTTCGCGTCGAGGAAGAGGATGTTGTCGACCGTGATGTCGAGGACCTTGGCCCACGGGTCTTCCCGCTTGCGGCTCTTGGGCTCGTCATCTTTTTTCCCCTCGTCGTCGCCTTCCTGCTTCACCTCTTCCGGGGGAGCCACCTCATCGTCGTAACGGGTGTCTCCCTGGGCGCGGAAGGCGACCAGGTAGGTGCCCGGCGCGAGCGCGGGCTCGATCGAGGCCTCGGTCATCGTCAGGAAGCCGAGGTGCTGTGGCTCGTTGAGGGTCGCCTTGCGGTAGGCGGCGTCCTCGGTCTCCTCCATCTCCGCGAGGGGCACGAAGGCCACCACGTCGTAGTCGGTGATCACGGCGTAGCCCTCGGGGCTCTTGCCGCCACCCTTGGTCGAGGTCCACAGGTCCTGGCCCAGGACCGACTCCAGGTCGTAGCTGACTCCCGAGGGGCGCGCGTCCGAGTTGCGCAGGTCCTGGTTCCAGACGTGCTGCACGTAGTCGCGGGCAGGCTTCGGCGTCGCGGCGACGCGGAAGCCCAGGGCGTTGGTCATCTGGGTCTGGTCGCTGCCGCGGCGCACCGTGCAGCGGGCCGCCATTTTCGAGCTCTGGAACGAGCCGCCGACCACCACGCGCTGGTTGCCGTCCCATTTGTGCACGGGAGCGGACACCTTCTGGCGCTGGCCGGGGACCTTGTACTCGTTCTTCTCGAAGTCGGGGTACGCCAGGTAGGCGCTGTCGGTCCACTCCCAGACGTTGCCGGCCAGGTCGAGGACACCTTCGTTGGAGGCGCCCGCGGGGAACGTGCCCACGGGGAAGGTGCGGCTGATGCGCCGGTACTCACTGGTCGCAGCGAACTTCTCGTCTTCCCAGGCGTCGCCCCAGGGGTAGGGGTCCTTGCCCTTGCCGCGCACGGAGTGCTGGAACTCGAACTCGGTCGGCAGGCGCAGGCCGGACCAGCGGCAGTAGGCCATCGCGTCGCGGTAGTCGACGTGGACCACCGGGCGCATCTCGTCGCCTTCGGGGATGGCCCAGGCCTTGCCTTCCCAGTTCTCGGCCCACCACTTGGAGGGGTCGAACTTCTGGTCGGTGGACTCGCCCCGTTCCCGCTTCTCGCGGATCATCTCGAAGTACGCCTGACGGCCCTCCTCCACCGGCGCCTTCGCCCAGTCGATCGGGGGCCGGTAGCCCGTCGCGCGCACGAAGGCGGCGTACTGCTCGTTGGTGATCTCGGTGCGCCCGATGTGGAAGGGCGCCACCGTGTTCGTGTGCTGAGGGGTCTCGCCGTCGAGGGCGCGCACGAGGGTCTTGGCCTCGGACTGGTCCTTGACCAGAATCTCGATCTCCTTGACGGAGGAGCCGATCGTGGTCCGCCCACCCGAAAGTTCCACCAGGCCGGGGGCCGGGGCAACGTTCGCGTTCTGGGCGAGGGCGGGGACGAGGAGGACAGGGGTCAGCAGCAGGTGGAGAATCACGCTTGGCCTCATAGGGGCTTTGAGGTCTCGGAACGCGCCGGAGCGGGGGGCTTTGGACCCCACGGCCGTCCCGACTAGTACTGGTAGGGACAGTCGTTTCGCTTCTTTCGAGGGCGACCAGGATAGCGGTGGCCCCCGTAGGCGCAACGAGCAGATGGAGGACGGCCCCTCCGGGCACTCCTAGGAGGCGGGCTGGGTCGATTCGACGCACTCAGGCGGGTCCTTACGGAATCGTCAGGGCCAAACCGGAGACCTACGCGGTGCGGCCGCCCGGCCTGGACTCAGCCCGCTGCCGGTTGCGCCTCGATCACCCCAGCCAGCTCCAGGTCCCTGCGCGGGGCGTCCAGCCATTCCTCCCCGTGGCGCTCGAGTAGGCGCAGGAAGGTGTCCAGGACCTCGGGCTCGAACGAGCGGCCGGACTGGGACTCGAAGAAGTCAATCGTCTTGTCGAGGGTCCAGGGCTGCTTGTAGGAGCGCTTGGTCGTGAGCGAGTCGAACACCTCGACCACGCACAGGATCCGTCCCGCCGGCGAGATCTGGCTGCCCTTGAGGCGCAGGGGGTAGCCCGTGCCGTCCCACTTCTCGTGGTGCTCGGCCACGTAGCGGCAGACGTCCTCGAGTTGGGTGTGACCGCCGAGGCGCTCGGCGCCTACCTCGGGGTGGCGCTGGACCATCTTGTACTCGCCCGGGGTGAGCGGCCCCTTCTTGGTCAGGAAGGACAGGTCCTCGAGGTAGATCTTGCCGTAGTCGTGGGCGATCGCGGCCAGCTCCAGGCGCTGGGTGCACTCGAGGTCGAGGCCCAGGTCCGTGGCGATCTGGCGGCAGTAGCGCCGTGTGCGCTCCCCGTGTCCGGCCGTGTAGGGGTCGACCCGCTCGATCGTCTGGCTGACCAGCCCCGAGAGGATGTCGACCATGTCGTTGAAGGTCAGATCCTCCGTCCGGCGCACCATGCGACGCTCGCGCACGGCCCGTTGGATGGTGGCGCTGAGAACGATCGGGTCGACGGGCTTCTGGAGGTAGTCGATCGCTCCGTCCTTGATCGCGTTGACCGCCCCCTCGATGCGTGGGTAGCCGGTCATCAGGATCGAGATGGCATCCGGGCGCAGGCTGCGGCAGGCGGCGAGCACCTCGCCGCCCTCCTCGCTGCCCTCGAACATCACGTCGCTGACGACGGCGTCGAAGGACCGGTCGGCGATCAGGCGGATCGCGTCGCGGCTGGAGTTGGCCAGGTGGACCTGGAAGCCCTGCGCCTCCAAGAGCCGGCCCATGAGCTCGAGGGTGCCGACCTCGTCGTCGACGAGCAGGACGGTGGGTTGCGGTTGATCCATGGTCATCCGGGTCGCGGGACCTGAACCTTGTAGCAATCCGGCCGGGGCGAAGAAAGCCTTAGACTGCTGCCATGAGCCAGCCCGCCCGTGAAAGCTTTCGCGTTCCCGAGGATCTGCACGAGGAGCGCCTCGACCGCATCCTGGCCGCGCGCATCCCGTCCCTCTCGCGGGCCAAGCTGCAACGGCTGGTCAAGGCGGGCCGGGTGACGGTTGCTGGGGAGGGGGTCTCGCGCCCCAGCACCTCGGTGGCCAGCGGCGTGCAGATCTCGGTCGAGATGCCGCCCGCCGAGGGCCCCGTCACCGCGCACGGCGAGGCGGTGCACGACCTGGTCGTGGTCTACGAGGACCCGCACCTCGCGGTGATCGACAAGCAGGCGGGCCTGATCGCGCACCCGAGCGAGCGCTACACGTCGGGCACGGTGGCCGACCTCGCGACCGCGAAGTGGGGGCCCCTGCCCGAGGCCCAGGGCGAGGACCGACCCGGCATCGTGCACCGCCTCGATCGTCTGACGAGCGGTCTGATGGTGATCGGCCTCTCACCCGAAGGTATGGAGGGCATGCAGGCGGCCTTCGCCGCGCGGACGGTCGAGAAGACCTACGCGGCGCTGGTGCACGGCGAGCCGCGCTTCGACTCGGAGTGGCTCCACGCCCCGATCATCCGCGTGCCGCGCACGGAGCGCCTGCGTGTCGGAGAGAAGGGCGAGGGCCGCGCATCCTCGACCTACGTGGAGTGCCGCGAACGCTTCGGGGGCTTCGCGCACATCGCGGCCAAGCCGAAGACAGGGCGCACGCACCAGATCCGCGTGCACCTCGAGCACATGGGCCTGCCGATCATCGGCGACCGGCTGTACGGGCCGCGCGGGGCGCTCAAGGTGCCGCTGCCCCAGGAGGCGCCGCAGCTCGTCCGTCAAGCGCTGCACGCGGAGGCGCTGCGCTTCACCCATCCCGTGACGGGGGAGGCCATGGCTTTCGAGGCGCCGCTCCCCGAGGACATGGCCGCGCTGCTCGCGTGGCTGCGAAAAAGGAAGGCCCAGGGGTAGGATCGGGGCTGCCGCGTCGCCGCTCGCTCCTCCGCGACGTCCTCCCCTGGGAACCCCATGCGCCAGCTCCTGACCGCCGCCCTGCTCGCCCTCGCGTCCCCCGTACACGGGCAGGGGATCGAGGAGATCATCGACATCTCGGGCGACGGGCTGGGCAACGCCCTCCTCGGTCCGCGCGCGGTCGCCGTCGATAGCGCCGGCAACGCCTACGTGGCGGGCTATGGCAGCAGCACCGTGTTCCGCGTGCAGCCCGACGGCACGACGGAGCTCATCCTGGATCACAGCGGGGACGGCCTGCGCCCGCTCGTCAGTCCGTACGACATGGTGGTGGACTCGGCGGACAACGTGTACGTGGCGGCCTTCGACAGCCACGCGGTGTTCCGCGTCACCCCGTCCGGGGTGATCAGCGCCGTCCTCGACACGAAGGCCGGTGGGGTGGGGGTCTTGGAGAATCCATTCGCTCTGGCGATCGACGCGAGCGACACCCTCTACGTCTCGGGGTTCTCCTCCGACAACGTCTTCTCCGTGACGAGCACAGGGACGGTGACCGAGCTGATCCGCAGCACGGGCGATGGCGTCCATGCCCTCAGCGCACCCACGGGCGTCGCGGTCGATGCAGCCGGCAATGTGTTCGTCGCTGGCTTCCTGAGCGACAACATCTTCCGCATCTCACCGGGCGGCCGGATCGACCAGATCATGGATGCCACCGGCGACGGCGTGCAGCCCCTCACGGACCCGCGCTTCCTGGCCGTTGATGGACTCGGTCGCCTGCTCGTGCCGGGCGGGACGAGCGACAACGTCTTTCGCGTCGATCCCGGGGGCACGATCGAGCTCGTGCTCGACGCCTCGGGCGACGGAGCGGGCAACACAATGGATCTTCCGATGGGGCCGCTGGCCACGGGCGGGGGCGATTTCTACGTCACCGCCTGGGGATCCCACAAGGTGTTCCACGTCAGCGAGCATGGCGTGGTCAAGGTCGTGATCGACAGCAGCGGCGACGGGTCGGGCGCTGGCTTCCTCAACCCGTGGACCCTGGCCCACCGGGCTGGGCAGCTCTTCGTCGCTGGCGACGAGAGCGAGAACGCTTTCTCGATCGAGGTCCCCTGCAAGGATCCGATCGGGACGAACTACTGCGGTCCCGCCAACGTGAACTCCTCGGGGCGGCCAGCTCAGATCGCGGCCGCCGGTGATGTGCGCGTGCACTTCGACGCGCTGGTCCTCGAGGCGACGCAGACCGCGACGAACCAGTTCGGCTTCTTCCTCAACAGCCAGACCCAGGCGTTCGTGGCGAACCCAGGCGGCTCCCAGGGCAACCTCTGCCTCGGCGGCTCGATCGGTCGGCACAGCGCGGACATCACG
>JAQBVH010000272.1 GCA_027623615.1 Planctomycetota bacterium
CCTCGCCGGCCACGCGGGTCCAGCCGAGCAGGTCGTCGCTGTCCGGGGGCGCCGCCACGACGCGCTCGAGGTCGCCCTCGGGCAGCCCTTGCAGGGCCTTGGTCCAGGCCAGGGTCCGCGCCAGCCGACCCGCGGGGACGGCATTCAACTCGAGCAGGACGTCGGTCAGCGTGCCCGCGGTCACCAGACGCGGCGGCACCCAGGACGGTCCGAGGCGCACCGCGAGGCGTTCCCGCAGCAGGCGACCAGCCCGCGCTCCGGGGAGCGCGACGACCACGTCGGATTGGTCCGCGCCCAGCTCGGCGGCCATCCAGTCGGCGGCGAGGTCGAGGGGGATGGAGTCCCAGCCGAGGAAGTGGAGGGTCATCGGGGCGCCCCCAAGACCTCGGTCAGGTCTTTATCGAGCAGGGTTTCACCCTGCTTTATGAGGGCGACTTTCCGGTCCAGGCTCAAGGTACGCAGCTTCCAGGTTCCTCGGTCTTCGGGATGCTTGCAACGACGATCGATAGCGGTGCTGCCATCACGCTGAAGGAGAGGACGGTGGTCAAGGACCAGCTGTCGCTCCTCCCCGGGGTGGTCGCTCAGGTGCCGCCAGCTGCGAGCGAACCCTCGCTTCTCGAGGAGGTGGAGCGTTGTTCCGACGATGAAGTTCGTGTCCAGAGTCTCCGCCCGATCGTTCTTGCCACTTGCGGAGAGCTGACCCCTCCCCAGCTCCTCCACGCCCCTCGCAAGGGTGCCCCTCGTCCACGGGGACTTGCGGCTACCAGCATTACCGACATAGACGGCGAACTCCGCGCCTACCCCCCGCGCGAACCACCCGTAGCCGCCGCGACACGGTTGCGTCGGGTCGTTGGGGTTCTCGAAGGTGGCCACGGGCGCGTTCCTAGAGCGGCGTAAGCTCCACCCGCCGGAACTCCGCTTCGGCGCCCTCCGCCTGGATCGCGATCTGGCCGTGGTCGGCGGTGCAGTCGTAGCCGTCGTTGACGTGGTCGCCGTTGACCCAGACGTTGATCGCGGCGCCGCGGCACTCGATCTCCATCGTGTTCCACTCGCCGACCTCGTTCTCCGAGCCGTCGGTGAGGTTGAGGATGCGCCGGGACTGGCCCTCGTTGCCGCCCCAGTTCGAGGGCTCACCGCCTCGGCGGTCCGCCATGTTCGGCACCTTGATGTCCTCGCCGATGCACCAGAAGTCGCCCGCGTTGTCGAAGAACATCTGACACTCGATCGACTGCGGGAACATCTTGTAGAGGCGCCGCGGCGTCGAGGAGTGCACGAGGACGCCGCAGTTGCCGGGCTCGCCCGTCCAGCGGTACTCGAGGACCAGGCGGTAGTCGCTGAAGGACTCCTCGGTGATCAGGTGACCACCGGGCGAGCCGAGGGTGACGAGCATGCCGTCGCGCACGATGAAGGACGGCGCGAGGTCCGGATCGTCATCGGCTGCGGGGACGTCCGGGTACCAACCGGTCAGGTCGCGCCCGTTGAACAACGCGCGCGTCTTCGGTTCGGGGGTGCTGCAGGACGAGAGGAGGGCGACGAGCAGGGTGGTCGTGAGGAGGGTCCGCATGCCCGGCAGTCTAGCGCGCCGTCCCCCTCGAGCCCGTTCCGCCACGTCGAACGAGGCCTGCCGCGACGATCCTCGGTCAGATGCCCGAGGCGGATGCGCTGGACCTCCCGACCTGCTGCCCGGGTCTCGGAGGGCTGAGCGTGGGGTGCGCCCCGGCGGTCAACTCGCCAGGGCGCGCTTCGTTCGGGCGGGGATCCTCCAATCCCCGCCCGGGGGTAGGACTCCGCGCGCGGCGTGGGGTTGCAGGCCGGTTCGCGGATCGCAGGGGCCACCGAGCCCCCGCCCGCCCGCCGGGGGGACCGGTGCGCGATCGCGGTGGTTGCGGGCAAGACGTCGCTTACCAGAGGAGCCAGCGGTCCTGGTGCCATCTCAGAACTTCGCGTGGCTCGACTGCCCGGCCACCACGGTCACCGGCGACCCGCCCGTCCAGCCCTGCTCGAGGTGCCGCCGGCGGAGGTTGGCCGCGCCCTCCGGGGCGCCGGTGAAGGAGAACTCCCCGAGCGCGTCCGACCTGGTCGTCGCCTCGAAGCGGAAGCCGTCCGGACGCTCGTGGAACACGGAGACCTGGACCTCGGGCTCGGTCGTTCCCTCGATGCTTCCGGTGAGGAACGCGACCTCGGGCGTCTGGAGCTGTCCGTTCAAATCGTAGTCGCGACTCAGGCTGCGGTGATCCCCATCCGCGCTGCTCTCGAGGACCAGCTGCGCCTTCTCGGCCGTGATCGTCAGCGAGAAGCCACCCTTGGCGTCGAGCAGCGTCGCAGGACCGCTGCGCTCGAAGCCCCATGGGGTCGCCGGCTGCAAGATCGCGCTCCAGCCCGCGGCGGGGAGCCCGTCGATCGTCAGCGTGCCCTCGAAGCTCGTGCGCGAACCGCGCTGGTCGATGTCGTACTCCGTGGTCTGGCCCAGACGCACCTCGCAATCGCCCTGGTACTGCCCGGGATGAGGTGTCTGGGCGACGCTCATCGTCATCTCCGAGCTCTCCTCCAGGTGCTTGAGCTCCCACGGCCCCGGCGCGAGGTGCTCCAGGCGGTACTCGCCGTTCTCGTCGACGCGGGTCTCGAGGACGCGACCGTTGCCGTTCGAGGCCGCGACGACCGTCCCCTGCGCTGAGACTCCGTCCGGCATCAGCACCGTGCCCTCGATCGCCCCGCCAACGGTCAACACCAGCTCGATGTCCCTGGTCGGCTCGGCATCGATCTCCTGCTCGGCCACAGCCCAGCCGTCCTTGCCAGCGACGACGTGTACGCCCTTGGAGAAGTCGCTCTGTTCCGAGATCGGCACCTCGAAGCGTCCCTCCGCGTCGGTCGTCGCCTGGCCGCTGCCGCCGTTGAACAGGCGCGTGCGGAAGCCCTGGACCAGGATCGGGAACTTCGGGCCCATGCGCTGGCTGACCTCGACCCAGGCCCCTTCGACAGGCTCGCCCTCGGCGAGGACCCGTCCGCGCAGCATGGGCTGCGCGGTCAGACGCACCTCGATCGTCGCGGGCGCCGACTCGGGCTCCAGCGGCCCGTCCCCGTAGTGGTGCTCGTAGCCCGGCGCAGAGGCCGCGACCTGGAACGTATCCTGCGGGACGCTCAGGCGGATGACGCCTGGACTGTGGGTCTCGGGTTCGAGGCGCGGGACGTCCCCGATCCAGGGCGCGTTCCTCTGCTGCTCGAACGCGACCCACGGCCTCTCGACCGGATCCCCGGTCGCATCGTCGACGACGTGGACCTCGATGAAGCGCCGGGTCTCCAGCCGGATCTCGAGGTCGGTCGCGCCGGGCGCCACGCACTCCATCGCCGTCGGCCGCAGGGCCTTCGTCGCGTCGTAGGCCTTGAGCATGTGCGGGCGGTCCGACATCGCCACGAGGGTGAAGCGCCCCCCCTCATCCGTCTCGGTGCGCACGCTGCTGATCGGACCTTGGACGTGCGCGCTGCCGATCACGAGGGCCTTGGGAACGGGCGCCCCGTCCGGACCGACCACGATCCCTTGAAACGCCTCCGAGGCGTCGATCGCACGGATCACCAGATCGCTCACGTGGGTGTCCGCACCCGCCACCACGGTGATCGGGTCGCTGAAGCCCCAGGCACCCGAGGGACCCTTGGCCCACAGGCGCAGCGACTCGGCGGTCAGGCCCTCCAGCCGGTAGCCGCCCTCGGTGCCGCTGTCCGTCTTCGGTCGACCGTCCTCGTTGGCCGACGGACCACGCAGGCGTGCTTCCTTGGTGGTGCGGCCGAGGGCAGGTGCATCCGCGGTGACCTCGGCCACGAGGCCCTGACCCTGTTCATTCACGACGCGACCTACCAGCGCGCCGCCCGGATGCAGGACGATCTCCCCTACGTCCGTCTCTTCGCCAGGGGGGGGGCGGTCGAGCGGAAGCGGTGCGTCGCGAAGCCCGCCGCGACGATCTCGAACGAGCTCGCGTAGTCCTGACCGCGCCAGCGCGTGAGGTACTGGCCGGGCAGCTCGAGGCGCGCGACGCCTGCCTCGTCACTGACCGCGGGCTCGATGTTGTCGCGGCGCGGCCAGCCCAGCTCGGCGCCGACGATGGGCGCGCCGGCTGCGTCGATCAGGGTCGCGATGAGGACCCCCGGGTCGGGCGGGGCGGCTGCGGCCACGGCTTCGAGCTCGAGCTCACCGCTGGTCGGGGCCTGCTGCTCGACTTCGCTGCGCTGGGCGCCCTCGGTGACGTCGCGATCCTCGAGCTCGGCGGTCGCCCCGCCCTCGAGCTCGGCGTGCAGCCCTTGCCCTGGCCCAGCCGGGACGGCAGCTTGAGGCTCGGGTGCGGACAGGCCCTCGAAGGCCATCCAGGAACCAAACAGGGCGAGCAGGAGCACGAGCAGGAGCAGCGCACGTTGCATGGGACCAACCTACCTTCGCGGGAGCCGAACGCGCAGCGCCCGGGACGGTTCAGGCCTGGCGCACGTACTGTTCGAGCCGCTCGATCGCGGGTTCGAGGTCATGGGGATCCTCGAGCGCCGCCTGGAACAGGTCGCCGTACTCCGCCAGGCGCTCGGGCAGGGTGCGGATCGTGAAGCGCTGGGGGGACAGGTCGAGGTCCAGCTCGTCCCAGTCCAGGGGTGCCGACACGCTCGCGCCCGGCACCGGGCGCGCCACGTAGGGCGGCACGACCGTCTGGCCGCGACCGTTCTGACCGAAGTCGACGTAGACCTTGGTGCCGCGCTTCGAGGGAATGCGCTCGACCGTCGCGATGTCCGGCAGCTCGTGGGCCACGACCCGCGCGACCGCTTCGCAGAACATGCGGCTCTGGTCGTAGCTGTATCCCGCGCGCAGCCCCACGACCACGTGCAGTCCGGTCTTGCCGGAGGTCTTGAGCAGCGGCCGCATGCCGATCCCGCGCAGGATGCGTCCCGCCTGGCGAGCGACGCGCACGACGTCCGCGAAGGTGGATTGCTTCGCGTCGAGGTCGAGCACGGTCCAGTCCGGCGAGCCGTCGCTGCCCACGCGCGACATCCACGGGTGCAGGTCGATGCTGCCGGTGTTGGCCAGGTAGAGCAGGGTGTCACGGTCGTTGCAGACGACGTAGCGCTCCATGTCCCCGCCGGAATCTGGGATCTGCGCGGTCTCGATCCACTTGGGCAGGTGCTCGGGCGGGTGACGCTGGTAGAAGTTCTTGCCCTCGATCCCGTCCGGATAGCGGTTGAGGTGGATCGGTCGATCGGCGATGTGCGGGAGCAGCACCTCGGCCACCTGCTCGTAGTAGCTGATCAGGTCGCCCTTGGTGAGCCCCTCGGCCGGCCAGAAGATCTTGTCGAGGTTCGAGAGCTTGACCCGGCGCGACACGGGACGCTCCGCTGCCCTGGCGAGGGCGGTCGCGACGTCCTCCTCCGGCGGCGCGGCGTCGACCGGCAGCCGGCGCCAGGCGGCCTGCGCGCCG
>JAQBVH010000273.1 GCA_027623615.1 Planctomycetota bacterium
TGCGCCTCGATCTGGCGATCGACGAGGCGCAGGCGCTGTGCCTCGTCGTAGTCGAACATGCGCCCGCTGGCCATCAGCTCGATCGCGGTCGACTGACCTACGATGCGCGCGAGGCGCTGCGTGCCGCCGGTGCCGGGCAGGACGCCGAGCTTGACCTCCGGCAGGCCGCACTTGCCCGAGCCCTTGCGGGCCACGCGCAGGTCCGCGCCCAGCGCGACCTCGAGGCCGCCGCCGACGCAGTGGCCGCCGAGCGCGGCGATCACGAGCTTGGGCGTGTTCTCCAGGCGCAACAGGGTCTCGTTCGCGTGCAGGCAGAAGCTGTACTTGAAGGTCGGTGAGACCGTGCCGAGCATGCTGATGTCCGCGCCGGCGCAGAAGAACTTGTCGCCCTCGCCGGCCAGCACGATCACCTGGACTCCCTCGTCGAAGCGCGCCCGCAGGATCGCCTCGTCGAGGTCGCGCATCATCTCGTAGCTGTACCCGTTCGCGGGCGGGTTGGTCAGGGTCAGGAGGGCGATGCCGCCCCCGGCGCGATAGGCGACCCTGCCGTTCGGCAGCGCCTCGGCGGCGCCGAGTTCCTCGAAGATCGTCATGCGGTGGTCCGTGTCAGCCTGTGCGTTCGGGCGCAAGAGGATAACGCTTCAGCGTTCGCGGTAGCGGCGCTCGGTCGGCGGCGTGACCGCGCGACCGTCCAGGTACTCCGCCAGCAAGTCACGCAACAGGATCGGGTCGACCTCGCGCCGCTCGGCCTCGGCCAGCTGGGTGTACCCGTCGCCGCCGTCCGCGTTGAAGCTGTTGACGGTGACCCGGTAGTCCTTCTCGGGATCCAGGGGCTCCCCGCCGACGATCAGGCCAGCGAGCTTCGGGCGTCCCTCGCCGCGGGTCAGCTCGACGATCAGACCGCTGAACTCGAGGCCGCGCCCGCCGCGCGATTCGACCGAGGTGCGCATCAGCGTCTCCAGCTCGGCGCCCGTCAGCGTGAGCGTCACGAGGTGGTTGTCGAAGGGCAACAGCTGGAACAGGTGCCGGCGCGTCAGCTTGCCCTCGAGCAGGTTCGTGCGTAGCCCGCCCCGATTCTGGAGAGCCACGTCGGCCTTGGTCCGCGCGCGCATGGCGTCCGTGACCAGGTTGCCGCAGGGGGAAGAGGTGAAGGGGTCGAAGGCGCGCGGCAGGTCGGCGGTCAGGCTGCCGACGACCGCCCCCATCAGCTCATCGGCCTTGGCGGTCATCGCGGCGCAGAGCTTGTCCACCTCGGGGTTTCTTTGCGCGGCCGCGGGCTCCTCGTAGAGCTCGATCATGCCCGCGCGCGACTCGAGCACCGCCTTCGTCTCGGGGTCGAGCCACAGGTCGACCCGGCCGACGAGGCTCGCCTTCGAGCCTGCCTGCACGATCAGTGTCTTGCCCTCGCGCACGCCGTTCTGCAACAGGCTGTGGGAGTGCCCGCCCACGATCAGCGCCAGGTCCGGGTGCGCCGCGGCGAGCTGCCTGTCCGAACCGACGCCGCAGTGGGTCAGGGGCAGGAACCAGTCGACCTGGCCCTCGAGCTCGGTGCGGATGCGGGTCAGCACCTCGGCCGGCGAACGCCACACCAGCGCCCGGGTCGAGGCGTGGGTGATCGAGGGCGTGTCCTCCGCGCAGAAGCCGATCAGGGCCACGCGCAGGCCGCCGCGCTCGACGACCTCGTAGGGTTTGGTCCCCGTCAGGCTGCTGCCGTCGGGCTGGGTCGCGTTCGCGAGGAGCGCGGGCACCCGGACCGCGCCGAGGTGAGCCTCGAGCACATCGACCCCGTGGTCGAACTCGTGGTTGCCCACCGCGAGTGCGTCGTAGCCGACCGCGGCCATTGCGCTGATGTAGGGCCGGCCCTCGTCGATGCGCCCCTCGGGCGTGCCCTGGAACCAGTCCCCGCCGTCGACGACGAAGACGACCGCGCCCTCGGCCTCGAGCTTGGCGCGGGTCGTGCGAATCGCCGAGGCGACCCGAGCGATGCCGCCGGAGACGGGCAAAGGATCGCGGTCCTTGAGCCAGGTCGCGAGCCGCGGCTGGACCTGGCCGTGCATGTCGTTCGTGTGCAGCACGACGACGTGCAGTCGCTCCTGCCCCGTGGCGCAGGGGACGAGGGTCAGGAGGGCGAAGAGGGCCGTGAAGAGGGGTAGGCAGTGGCGTCTCATCTCGGGGGCCATGATGCCGCGGCGGGGAGCGAGGTGGGGCCGAGGGCGACGTAAGATGCTGTCAATCGGCGGCTTCCGATCTTCCGCGGGCCCGGGGCCAAGGCGGAACGTGTCCGGATCGTGATGCAGGCGTACCCGGAGCGAGGCCTGCCCGCACCACGCTCGAATGTCCGACCCCTCACCCACCGATCTCCGCGCCTGGCTCGCCAAGGCGCTGGAAGATCACGAGCGTGCGCTCGTGGTCTATGCCACGCAGCTGCTCGGCGGTGACGGAGAGCGGGCCCGCGATGTGGTCCAGGACGCCTTCCTCCGGCTGTGCAAGGAACGACCCGAGGACGTCTCGGGGCACCTTTGCGAGTGGCTCTTCACGGTCACCCGCCATCGCGCCCTCGACGTCCGGCGCAAGGAGAGCCGGATGACCGACCTGACCGAAGACACCGTCCGGGCCCAAGGGTCCGACCCCGCCGCGACGACCGCGCTGATCGACCTCGTCGACGAGGCCGAGGGCGTCTATGCCCGCATGTGCAGCCTCCCGCCCAAGCAGCAGGAGGTCTTGCGCCTCAAGTTCCAGAGCGGCCTCTCCTACAAGGAGATCGCGGGCGTCATGAACGAGACGGTGGGCAACGTCGGGTGGCTCATCCACATGGGGATCAAGAATCTGCGCGGCAAGTTGGCCGGTGAAGGAGTGGAAGTCTGATGTTCGACGAAGCAAAACTGACCGCGTACGCGCTGGGTGAACTCAGCACCGAAGAGACCAAGCAGGTCGAGGGCTGGCTCGAACGCGACCCGAGCCTGAACCTGGTCGTGGTCGAGGTGCGCGAGACCGCCGCCACTCTGGAGGCGTCCTTCGTCTCCGAGGTCGGCGCGGGCCTGCATGCCGCGCAAAGGGAAGCCGTGCTGGCCCAGGCCGCGCCGGCGATCACGCCGACGCGCTCGTGGAGCACGGGCCGAACTTGGACGCAGTTCGCGGCGGCCGCGGGCGTGCTCGGCGCCATTGGCCTCGCGGTGTTCGCGCCGCCGGCTCGAGACGCCGATGAGTTCGTCGCGGGTGGCGTGACGAACGAGAACGATCTCGCGCTCCTGGATCCTTCGGGGCTGCCCCTGATGGTCCGCGAGAGGGAGGAGACGCTCGTGCGCTTCACGGCGGTGGACCAGGAGCTTGGTCTGGGCAAGGAGGGGACCATCAAGGCCAACTCGACCTGGAACTGCGACGCCCTCCCGACGGAGTTCGAGATGGCCACCATCCAGCCCGATCTGGAGACCAAAGCCAGTGGTGCGTTCTACGACGAGGGGTTCGACGGAGACATCCGCGGCCGCATCGAGGACCTGTACGCCGGTCCCGTGCCTCCGGCTGGGTGGGGTGAGGGGAGGCTCCAGGCCAAGTTCGAATTCGACGGAACTGGAGGCCCTGGAGGGGACACCGCCGTCGATGAAAACCTGGCGTTGTCCGTGACGGCACCGCATCACCAGCTGATCGAGCAGATCAAGCTTGGCCTCGTGGCTCCGGACGTTCTGTACGTCGGTCGCAGCGGCCAGACCCCAGGCCTCACTGTCCTCGACCTCAGCGGGTTTGGAGCGGCCCCCGGGGACCCGAACTTCCTTGCGTGGGGTGCACAGCGCCACGAGAACTTCGGCGAGCAGATCGAGACCCTCGCACTCAGGCTCGCTGCGGTCGCCCCGTCGAACGGACCCGTACTCGGCGGGAAGCTCCGAACCCTCTACGAGGCCACGGACAACTACGCCGGGTTCGTCGCCGCGGTCGAGGCCGACCCCGAGCTCGGCGAGCCCGTCGCGCACTACCTCTACAGCCTCTATAGCGGGCTCGCGCTCAACGACGAGGTCCCGGTCCGCGTCAGGATCAACCTCGACGACGTGCCCGTCCCGGGCACCGAGTCCTACCAGAAGCTCGTCGAGAATAGCTTTACCAAGGCCAAGGGCGCGCCCCTCTCGACCCTCTCGGTCGACGTCGACACCGCGAGCTACACGAACGTGCGCCGCTTCCTGACCGACGGGCAGCTGCCTCCGGCCGACGCGGTGCGCCTCGAGGAGATGGTCAACTACTTCCGCTACGACGACGTGGCTCCGGACCACAGCTCCGAGCATCCCTTCTCGGTCACGACCGAGGTCGGCGCCTGCCCGTGGAACCCCGAGCACCGCCTGCTGCGCGTCGGTCTCCAGGGCGCCCTGCCCGTGGACGACACGCGGCCGCGCTGCAACCTCGTCTTCCTGCTCGATGTCTCGGGCTCGATGGACGAGGCGAACAAGCTGCCGCTGCTCAAGGACTCGCTGCGGCTGCTCGTGCAGAACCTGACCGAGAACGACTCGGTTTCGATCGTGACCTACGCCGGTCAGGCCAACCTCCACATGGAGCGCACCCACGGCGAGAACCGCGAGGCGCTGAACGCCGCCATCGACCGCCTGGCGGCCGAGGGTTCGACCAACGGCGAGTCCGGCATCGAGCTGGCCTACAAGCTGGCCGAGGAGGGCTTCATCGAGGGCGGCGTCAACCGCGTCCTGCTCGCCACCGACGGCGACTTCAACGTGGGTCAGTCCTCGGACGACGCCATGGAGCAGCTGATCGTCGAGAAGGCCAAGACCGGCGTGCACCTGTCCGTGCTCGGCTACGGCACCGGCAACCTCAAGGACTCGAAGCTCGAGACGATCTCGGGCAAGGGCAACGGCAACTACGCCTACATCGACAGCCTGCGCGAGGCCAAGCGCGTGCTCGTCGACGAGCTGGCCAGCACCCTCGAGACCATCGCCAAGGACGTCAAGCTGCAGGTCGACTTCAACCCGAGCCAGGTGGCCTCCTACCGCCTGCTCGGCTACGAGAACCGCGCGCTCGCAGCCCAGGACTTCCAGGACGACACCAAGGACGCGGGCGAGATCGGCGCCGGCCACCACGTGACGGCCCTCTACGAGATCGTCCCCGCGCTGCCCACCACCCTCGAGGGCGTGGAGCCCTCGAAGTACCAGGCCCCGCCGGCCCAGGTCGACGCGACCGTGATCGACAGCGGTGAGCTGTGCGAGGTGCGCCTGCGCTACAAGGCGCCCGATGGCGACGAGAGCACCGAGTTCCGCGTTGCCGTCACCGACGAGGGCACCAGCTTCGAGGACCTGTCCGACGACTCCCGCTTCGCCGCCGCCGTGGCCGGCTTCGGGATGATCCTGCGCGGCTCGCCCCACCGCGGGCACGCCAGCCTGGACCTCGTCGCCTCCTGGGCCCTCTCGGCCCTCGGCGAGGACTACGGCGGCTACCGCACC
>JAQBVH010000274.1 GCA_027623615.1 Planctomycetota bacterium
CATGCTGCTGCGGCGAGGAGCACAGCGACCGTCCAGGCGAGGGCCGTACTGGAGAGGCCCAGCACCGGTTCCGGCGCGAGCACGCCGACGAGCAGTCCGGCCCACAGTTCGGTCGTCGAGACGGTGGGCCCGACCTCGCCGGCGTGCCCGCCGAGTCCGCCGAGGACGACCGTGCGCAGGAGGACGTAGAGGGCGACGCCGCTGAGCGCCGGTACGGCGGGCAGCCAGCGCCGGGCGAGCGGGCCCTCACCGCGGACGAGGCTCCAGGCGACGATCGCCGGTGCGATCCAGACGCCGGTCTCCTTCGATCCCGCGGCCGCGAACGCGAGCAGCCCCACCAGGACCCTGCGCCCGTGCGTGCGCGGTCCATCGGCGTGGGCCCACAGGCAGGCCAGACCGAAGAGGAGCGCCAGGGTGTCCGCGCGGCGGGCGGGGACGGGCAGGACCTCGAGCTGGGCGGGGTGCAGCAGGAACACGAGGCCGGCGAGCACGCCCGCGAGTCCTCCTCCGAGCTTCGCGACCAGCCCGGCCAGGACGGCGGCGCACGTGGCCAGGAGGAGCTGGTCGGTGAGGTGGTAGCCGCGCGGAGCGAGGCCGTGCAGGGCCTCGTCCAGGGCGAACGCGAGGTGTGTGATCGGGCGATAGAACTCCCCGTGGGGATAGCGCCCGTCCATCAGCTTCTCACCGAAGGTGCCGAACAAGTCGCCGATCGACGAGACCTGGGATGCGGCCACGAGCGGCCAGCCGTCCCACCCGAGCATCCCCAGCGCTCCGACCTCCTGGTACACGACCAGCACGAGGAGCACGAACAGCGCGAGGATGGACAGGGGGCGGAGGGAGACGTGCAAGGGAGACCTCGCGGGATGGTAGCCAGGCTCGACCACGTTTTCAGGCCCTGGCCAGCAGAGGCTTCCGACCGCTCCCTCGGGTACGACCTGCAACCCACCTCGGTGAGAACCGACGAGTCGGGCCAGCGGTGGAGCGCCTTTGATCCCCTCGACGATTGCTGCGGGGCTCCGCCCGGGACTCCCGTAGCATGGCGCCCATGCGACGGATCCTCCTCTCCCTCCTCGCGGCCGGCACGGCCGCCTGCACCGCCCCCGCGCCCGAGTTCCTCTACGACGAGGCGGCCCTCGGTCCCTACTCGAGCGCGGTGATCGTCGGTGACCTCGTGCTGCTGTCCGGCAAGATCGGCGCCCAGCGGACCGGGACCTTCGAGGAGGAGGTCGCCTCCTGCATCGACGCGGTCGAGGCCGGGCTGCGCGAGGCCGGCCTCGAGCTCTCCGACGCGGTCGAGGCGCGGGTCTACCTGACCGACATCAACCACTACGCGGCCTTCAACGGGATCTACGCCGCGCGCTTCTCGAAGCCCTACCCGGCGCGCACCTGCGTCGCGGTCAAGGAGCTGCCCGCCGGAGCGCGGGTCGAGATCCAGGTCGCCGCTCGGCGCTGATCAGCGGCCGAGCAGGCCGAGGAGCCCCGCGTGGAACTCGTCGGGGCGATCGAGGTACGCCGCGTGGCCTGCGCCCTCCAGGAGGAGCAGCTGCGCGCCCTCGATCGCGGCCGTCATCGCGCGCGCGTCGCTGACCGGGTGGTAGGCGTCCGCAGTGCCCCAGACGACCAGCGTCGGCACGCGGAGCAGGTGGAGGCGATCGGCGTAGGTGTCGCGCGCGATCGGCGCGATCGGGACGAAGCCAGAGCAGCGCTCGGGCATCTCGAGCAGGAAGGGGAACGCCATCGCGCCGCTGCGGCTCGGGGCGACCAGGGTGACCCGCTCGAGGTCCAGGGCGTCACACACCGCCGTCAACCAGGCGGCGGGCTCGGCGGCGCTCTCCGCCGAGAGGCCGAACCCGGGCATGTCGACCGCGACCGCGCGCACCCCTGCGCCCGCGAGGAGCGCGAGGGTCCCGAGCTCCTGCCACGTCCCGGAGTGGAAGCGCGCTCCGTGGAGCAAGAGCACCACGGGGCCGTCGCTCGGCCCCTGGTCGAGCAGGTGAACCGAGGCGCCGTCGATGTCGAGGGTTCGCTCTTGCAGTTGCATGGGCAGGGCGGCTGCGGGGTCGACCTCGACGACCTGACGGCAGGCGGCGAGCAGGACGAGACACAGCAGCGCGTTGGTCCAGGGTTGCGAGGCCATGCGCGCCAGGATACCCGTGCCGCGGCCCGGCGCTGATTGACGCCGCCAGCCCTTGCAGCAGGGTCGGCCTCCCGCTACGACCCCTGCCATGCGAGTGGGAATCAACGGCTACGGCCGCATGGGGCGCCTGGCCCTGCGCGCGGGCATCGACCGCGACGACCTCGAGTTCGTCGCGATCAACGAGCCGCACGCGCCGGCCGCGACCCTGGCCACGCTGACGGAGTTCGACTCGGTGCAAGGGCGCTGGGACCGGACCTGCGGCGCGGACGGCGAGGCGCTCGTGCTCGGTGACGCGCGCTTGGCGGTGACCGCCCACGACCTCCCAGGCGCGATCCCGTGGGAGCAGCTCGGGGTCGAGCTCGTCCTCGAATGCAGCGGCGAGTTTCGCACCACCGCGCTGCTCGAGCCGCACTTCGAACGGGGCGCGAGGCGCGTGGTCGTCTCGGCGCCGGTGAAGGACGGGCCGCCCAACCTCGTCGTCGGCGTCAACCACGACAGCGTCGACCTGGCGGAGCACCGGATCGTCACGGCCGCGTCCTGCACGACCAACTGCCTCGCGCCGATCGTGCGCGTCCTGCATGACACGATCGGGATCGAGCGCGGCGTGGTGACCACGATCCACAACCCGACCAACACCCAGCGCGTGCACGACGCGCCGCACAGGGACCCGCGCCGCGCCCGCGCGAGTCAGCTCAGCCTGATCCCGACCTCGACCAACTCGGCGACGGCCGTGACGCTGATCATCCCCGAGTTGGCGGGCAAGCTGGACTCGATCGCGGTGCGCGCCCCGGTGCTCAACGCCTCGCTGGTGGACTTCGTGTTCACGGCCAGCCGGGCGACTGACGTGGAGGAGGTCAACGCAGCGCTGTCCGCGGCGGCCGCGGCAGGCCCTCTGGTCGGGATCCTCGGCGTCGAGGACCGGCCGCTGGTCTCGTGCGACTTCGCCGGCGACCCGCGCTCGGGCATCGTCGACCTGGACTGCACCCGCGTGACCGACGCCAGCCTGGTCAAGGTCATGGCGTGGTACGACAACGAGTGGGGCTACGCGAACCGCCTGGTCGAGCTGGCCGGGATGGTGGCCGCGGCGAGCGGAGACCGTGGCTAAGGCCTCGGAGGGCGAAACGCGCGCCAGCCGGCGCGACTTCGCGGTCATCACCGCGACCTACTGGGCCTTCACCCTGACCGACGGGGCCCTGCGCATGCTCGTGCTGCTGCACCTGCACGAGCTGGGGCTGCGTCCCCTCGAGCTCGCGAGCCTCTTCCTGCTCTACGAGGCCTTCGGCGTGGTCACCAACCTCTGCGGTGGGTGGATCGGCGCGCGCTTCGGGCTGAAGTCGACCCTGACCTCGGGCCTCGGCCTGCAGGTCGTCGCGCTCGCGCTGTTGTGCGGTCCTGCCAGCTGGCTGAGCGTGCCCCTGGTCATGTCCGCCCAGGCCCTCTCGGGCATCGCCAAGGACCTGACCAAGATGAGCGCGAAGAGCTACATCAAGCTGCTCGTGCCCGCCCAGGACACGGGCGGGCTGCTGCGCTGGGTGGCGCTCCTGACCGGTTCGAAGAACAGCCTGAAGGGCGTCGGGTTCTTCCTCGGCGGCGCCGGCCTGTCGGCCTTCGGCTTCCGCAGGACCTGCGCGGTGATGTTGATCGGCATCGCCGTCGCGCTGGTTGCCGCGACCCTGGTCCTCCCGTCGGCGCCCGGCAAGGCGCAGCGCAAGCTCGACCTGAAGGCCCTGCTCTCGAAGGACGCCCGCTTGAACCGCTTGTCGGCCGCGCGGCTCTTCCTGTTCGGGGCCCGCGACGTGTGGTTCGTCGTCGCCCTGCCGGTGTTCCTCAGCGAGGAGCTGGGCTGGGAGCACGGAGCAGTAGGAGCCTTCCTCGCCCTGTGGGTGATCGGCTACGGCGTCGTGCAGGCCAGCACCCCGAAGCTCGTCGCGCGGCGCGGCGCGCCCGACGGGCGCGCCCTCGGTCGCTGGACGGCGACCCTCGTCGTTCCCCTGGCAGCGTTGATCGTGGCCCTGCACCTCGGGTGGCCGGAAGGCACCAGCTTGGTCGTCGGCCTGGGGCTCTTCGGCGCGCTCTTCGCCGTGAACAGCGCCATCCATAGCTATCTGGTCGTGCACTTCAGCGAGCAGGACCGGGTCGCCGCCGACGTGGGCTTCTACTACATGGCCAATGCCTCCGGCCGACTCGTGGGCACCCTGCTCTCGGGGGTGGTGTTCGGTGCCCTGCTGGGCCGCGCCGGGCTCGAGGCTTGCCTCGCTGTTTCGATCGCGTTCGTACTGCTCTCCGCGGCGCTCTGCGTGCCCCTCGCCCGGGCGGAACGCGCCCACTGACTGGCGCCGGGCAGGCGTCCCGCGTTCTACTCGTGGCGTGAACCTGCCATGAGCCTCGAGATGCGAGCGAACTGCGAGCGCTGCGGCGCCGCGACTCCTGCCGACGGCGAGGCCTGGATCTGCAGCTACGAGTGCACCTGGTGCCGAGGCTGCCGCGACAGCTGCGCTGGGATCTGCCCCAACTGCGGCGGCGACCTCACCCGCCGACCGACGCGCATCGAGGAGGCCCAGGGCGATGCGTGAGCTGACGGTCTTCGGCAGCGTCAACGTCGACCTGGTGGTGCGCTCCGAGGCCCTGCCCGGCCCCGGCGAGACCGTCGTGGGCGGGACCTTCGCGGTCCACTGTGGCGGCAAGGGCGCCAACCAGGCCGTCGCGGCTGCCCGGGCGGGCGCGCAGGTGCGCTTCATCGGCGCGGTGGGGGACGATGAGCACGGCCAGCTGTCGCGCGCCGCGCTGGAGGCCGAGGGCGTCGACGTGCGTGGCCTCGTGACCGTCGACCGGCCGACCGGTGTCGCGCTCATCGCCGTCGACGCCGCGGGTCAGAACCAGATCAGTGTCGCCTCGGGCGCCAACGACCTGGCGCGCTGCTCCGGCGAGCACGACCTGTTCCTCACCCAGCTCGAGACCCCCTGGCCGGCGCCGCGCGCGCGGACGGTGATCCTCAACCCCGCACCCGCCCGGGTATGGGAGGGCGGGACGGTCGACGTCCTGGTTCCGAACGAGGTCGAGGCCATGCAGCTGACGGGCGCGCAGGAGCTCGCGGTCGCCGCGGCGCGCCTGGCGGCGCGTGCCGGCCAGGTGTTGATCACCGCCGGGGGAGCCGGCGTCTTGGCGGACGGTCACCTGCATCCCGCATTCCGCGTGGACCCGATCGACACGACCGGCGCGGGCGACGCTTTCCTTGGCGCCTACGCCGCGGCGCTGGCCCAGGGCCGCGGCGACGCCCT
>JAQBVH010000275.1 GCA_027623615.1 Planctomycetota bacterium
CCGCTCGAGCCCGGCCAGCACCGCGGCGTGCTCCCCGGCGGCGAGCTCGAGGGCCACCCGGGCGCGCGCAGCCGCATCCGACTCGTCCGCGGCGAGTTCCACCCGCAGCTCGTCGTGGTGTTTCGCGAACAGGGTGTACGCGGAGCGCAGATCGTTCAATGACGCGCGACCCGCCGCGGCTGCGAGGGCCGTCTGGTGCGCCTCCTCCTGCTGGCCAATCTCCAGCCGAAGCTCGACCTCCTGCGCAACGGTGCTGTACAGGCCGAGCGCCGCCGCCTCCCTGCGCCAGCTCAAGGCCAGCTCGGGCGCCGCGCCGCCCTGCGAGAGTCGTTCCGCCGCGAGGAGCAGCGCCTGACTCCTTGAGACACCGTCGAGGTAGAGGTCGACGAGTTCGTCCTCGCGGCCCAGGCGGACGAGCAGATCCGCACGGGCCCTCGCCACGTTGCTGCGTTGCCACTCCTCGCCCATCTCGGCATAGATCTCGTAGGCCGCCAGGGCCCCGGACAGGTCCCCACGCTCCTGACGGAACTCGGCGGCCCAGCGGGGCAGTTCGTCGAGCTCGCGCAGGTCGAGCGAACCCTCGTCGAGCATGGCGGCCACTGCGTCAGCGCCGCCCTCCTCCCAGGTGAGGTGAATCAGGAACTTGGCAGCGAGCACGTCCCCTGGGTCCTTGACGAGGCGTGCCTCGAGCTCCCTGCGCGCCTCGTCGCGACGTCCGAGCTCGCACAGGACCATCAGTCTGCGGGTCTGCTGCTCGTTCCCCTCGGAGTCATCCCCAGGCACCGACTCCAGGTAGGTGTCCAGGGAGGCGAGCTCGCCCTCGAGATCGCCGGTCGTGCGCAGGATACGCGAGCGCAGCAGGGAGTCCCTCTGATCGTCCCCGAGCAGCTCCGCGGCGAGGTCCGCGAGATTCACCGTCAGCGCCAGGTGCGCCCCGAGGCGGCGGCTGTCCGCCGTACGCCCGAAGGTCTTGCGCCAGACTTCGTCGGCCTCGCCTGCCTGCCCGAGTTCGCGCAGCAGGTTCGCGCGCGTCACACCGGCCAGCTGGGCTTCGCCGATCGGTCCCAGGCTCGTGTCGATCTTGCGTCGGTCGCTGGTCGGGTAGCGCTCCTCGAGTCGATCGAGGTAGCTCAACGCGGCCGCGTGGTCTCCGCGGGCCGTGGCCAGACGGATCGCGGCCGGGAGCTGCGCCTTGTAGCGCACGTCCTGCAAGGCCAGGGCGACCATCAACGCCTCCGCGTCGGCGTGCCGGCCCTCGTAGAGCGCGAAGCCCGCGGGGTAGAGGGCGTGGTAGCCCCGTGACTGCTCCTCGCACAGCGGCTCGAGCTGCGCCCAGGTCACGTCCCCGTGCTCGAACAGGGCCCGCTCGATCGCATCCACGGCGTCGCCCGGAGACGTCTGGAGCAGGGGCTCGAAGCGCGACTCGAGGGTCAGCTCGGCCTGCGGCAACAGGGCCAGCGCCGCGTCAATCTCGGAGAAGTACCACTCCTGCCCGGACTTGCGGTCCTCGAGCAGCTGCGCGCGGGCCTCGTCATGAAAACCGTTGATGATCCACCAGCTGGCGATCGTGTAGTCGTCCTCGATGAAGGTGCCACGCAGCTGTGCGCGCGCGAAGATGTCGTTGAGCTCGGC
Source organism: Planctomycetota bacterium (assembly GCA_027623615.1). Lineage (GTDB taxonomy): Bacteria > Planctomycetota > UBA1135 > UBA1135 > JALWOP01. The sequence continues at coordinate 1,633 of JAQBVH010000275.1, forward strand.
GGCGTCCGCGCCAGCCGCAAGGGCACGGTCGGCCAGCCGCACGGCGAGCTCGATGCGGCCCTGGACGGCGGTGGTCGTTGCGAGGCGCTGGTTCCAGCGCTCCAGGAGGCCGCCCTCGTCTCCGGCGAGCAGCAGCGCGCGCTCCACAAGCGGCGGGACCTCCGCCAGGTGCGGCGCGAGCTTCTCGAGGGCGAGGGCGTGCTCGACCGCGGACTCCGTGCGGCCACGCCGCAACAGGCGCTCGATGAGGGCGATGCGCAGGCGCGCGCTCTTGGGGTCCGCGGCGACCGCTGCCACGAGGTCTTCGGGCAGCTCCTCCTCCAGCAAGGCGGCCTCCGCGCCGGTCAGCCGCTCGAGGGAGCCCCGGATCTGGTCCAGGGTGTAGTGGCTCTGGTTGCCCTGGGCCTGGACGTACTTGCGATAGACCGCAATCGCGTCTTCGTTCTGGCCAGCCTCTTCGAGGGCCTTGCCGTACGACTCGACCAGATTGCTGTCACCGGGACTCTTGTCGTAGAGCACCGCGTACAGCCCGACGCCGTCTGCACCGAGCCTGGCCTCGTCGAGCGCGGCCTTGGTCTCCCACTGGCAGTAGGCGACGAGCTGCGGGTTCTCGTCGTTGATCGCCCGCAGCTCCTGGCCGGCGCGGGCGTAGTCCTTGGCCATCCAGGCGAGCTTGAAGATCTGCACTCGCAGCGGGGTCAGGTCCGGACCCTGGGCGACAGGGAACATGGACAGGGAGCGGTCGTACTCGTCGACCATCTCCCGGGCCCTGTCCCGCAAGCCCTCCAGGGCGAGGGGGCGCGGCTGCAGCTCGCTCGGGTTGGCTGTTGCCCCGGCGCCCAGGATGCGCCGCGCGACACGCGCAGGGCGCTCGCCGGTCTCCTCGTAGCGTTTGCGGGCCTCCTCGAGCTCGAGGTCTAACAGCGCCAGGGCCTCGCCCGCGCGTTCCGCGCGCACGAGGTAGCTCGCGAGCATCGCGCGCGCGTCCTGGTCGCTGGGCTCCAACTCGACGAGCTGCCGCTGGATCTCGATGGCCTCGTCCCACCGATCCTCGAGGCCGAGGAGCTCCGCAAGGAGCAGACCGGCGTCGCGGGCCTCCGGGGAGTCCTCGCCCCGCACCGCCCCCCAGCGGGCGGCGAACGCCCCGCGGATCGTCTCGGCGTGCTCGCGGCTCCACGCTGCGCTCGTCCCGGTCCAAAGGCGCGTGAGCTCGTAGCGCTCGACCGGGTCCTCGATTCCGCCGAGCTCGCGCATCACGGCCGCGCGGGTGCCCACCTGCCAGGCGCGGCCCGCGCGTAGAACGGGGCTGGCCTGCACGCCCTGGACGACCTGCCAGACCTGCGCGTCGATCGCGTCCGCGCGCTCGTCCTGGCCGAACTCGCGGTACAGGTCGGAGGTCGACGCGGCCCACTCTGTGAACTCGAGATGGTTTGGCATGACCTCATCGAGCCAGGCCACGGCTTCCTCCGTCCGCCCCAGGTCGTGGCAGCAACGGGCCAGCGCGACGCGCACGTCGAGGGCGTTCGGGACGCGCGACTCCAGCCAATCCCCGCGCAGGGGGCTCGGGCGCGTCAGCCGGTACAGGGTCAGGCCGAGCTCGTCCGTGCGTTGATCGGCGAACTCGTCGGGGACCCGCTTGAGGAGGGTCTTCGCGTGACGGCCCTCGGCGCCGGGGTCATCGGGCCGGCGCGCGGTGCGCTCGCCCTCCTGGTCCAAGGCGGCAAGCAACGCCTCGAGGTGCGGCAGCGCCGCCTCGCTCTCCCCGTCGTGCAGGAGCCGGATCGCGAGGCCGGAGCGGTACTTGTCCTCCTCTGGAAAGCGCCGGACCCCGAGCTCGAGGACCTCGAGCACCTCGTGGGGCTCGCCCTGCGCGCGCAGCAACTCGAGGCGCTCATCGAGGTCCTTCCCGCTGAGTTCCCCGAAGTCTTCCGCCGCGAGCTGCCCGACACGGCGCATGGCCAGCTCGGGATCCGCCTTGACGAGTCGTTCCTCGTGCCGGTCGAGCTCGCGCAGCCAGGACGCCTCCGAGTGGCCGGCGGGCAGGAGCAGCGGCGTCGCGCCGAGGGTGCGCTCGCGAACCAAGTCGACGAAGGCGACGGCCTGGGAGAATTCGATCTCGACCGGCTCGTCGAGGAAGACCTCCGTCGCCGGCGCGCAAGCCTGCAAGGCCAGCGCGAGCAGCTCCTCGTCGGCGGGCGTCTCCTTCAGGCGCTCGACCACCAGGTCGAGGAAGGCCTGTTGCTTGGAGCGGTCCGCATACAGCTCCCAGACCTCCTGCAGCAGCTTGCGGTGCTCCCGGCGCTGGACGCTGACCGCCCGGCGGACCTTGACGCCGCTGGTCTCGCCTTCCGGCGCGACGGGCGCCGCGGTCAGGGCCAGCATGCGCGCCCCCGCGTCTCGGATGCCCTCCTCGTCACCGGCGGCGGCGCACAGGTCGATCTGAGCTCGCAGGCTGTCCCAGTCCTCCCCGCGCACGGCGAGGATGCCGCGGTGCACGTCGAGCGCCTTGGCCACCTGACCGTTCTTCTGGTACATGCGCACCAGCCGCTGCTTCAGGCCCCAGTCGCCCGGGTTGAGCACGAGCGCCTCCTCGAGCACGCCGATCGCTTGCTCGGTCAGTCCTTCGCGCTCGTACAACTGGGACACCGCCACGCGGTCGCTGACCCCGAGTAGGGCCGCATCCGCGCGGCCGCGGTCGCCGAAGCGCAGGGCGCAGCGCGCGAGGTCGAGCTGCACGGCGTCCTGCCCGACGCCGGGCAGGCGCAACAGGGTCCCGTGGTCGGCGATCGCCTGGTCGTAGCGTCCGAGCTCCTCGAGCAGCTTGGCGCGCACCCGCAGGAGCGCGACGTTGGCTGGATCGAAGGCGAGCCGGTCCCCGATCAGGTCGAGGGCCAGCGCGTACTCGAGCTCGCGCACCCACAGGTCGATCAGGGCCGCGCTGGACTCCTGGTCGTACGGGCTGCGCGCCAACACGTCGCGCAGGCGCGCGACCTCGGCGTGCACGCCGCCGTGCTCGACCAGGTCCGCGTGGATCCAGCTGCGTGCCCCTTCGGTCGTACCGGGGTCGTCGCTGGCGAGGGCCAGACGCACCTGCTCGCGGGCGCTGTCCTCGTCGCCCTGGGCGACGAGCAGGTCGGCGAGCTGCAGGCGGTAGTCGCCTTCGTCCGGACGCAGGCGGATCGCCTGGCGCACGCACGCGAGGGCGCGCTCCGACTCACCGAGGGCGTCGAGCTTGCCGGCCACCTCGGCGAACACCGCGGCGTTGTCCGGGGTCAGGTCGAGCACCTCCTCGTAGCAGCGCACGGCGTCGCGCTTGCGCCGCTCGGCGGTGTGCAGGGAGGCCAGACGCCGCAGCCAGACGCCGCGGCTTGCGGGGCGCGACTGCATCAGCTCCTCGTAGAGCCGGATCGCGTCCTCCTCCTTACCCGTCTCTGTGTAGAGGCGCGCCAGGTCCGTGCGCCCGAGCTCGCTGGTCGGGTCCGACCTGACCAGGGCCTCGAGGTGCCTGATCGCCTGGGTCGAGCGGCGCCGGAGCATCGCCGCGCGAGCGAGCAGGTAGTGGGCGCTCGGGTCCTCGGCCGCGCGGGCCTCCTCCTCTTTCAGGAGCTGGTCCAGCCCGCTGCGCCGGTGCATGCCCAGGATGCGCCCCGCCGCATCGCGACGCGCCGCGTCATCGCGGGCGGTCGTGAGGATGCGGCGCAGCGCCGCGAGGGCCTGGTCGCGATCGCCGGCCTCCATCGCCAGGTCGGCCACGGCGCGCAGGGCGCGCGGGGAGTCGGGCT
>JAQBVH010000276.1 GCA_027623615.1 Planctomycetota bacterium
ACCGAGTCCTCGTCGAGACCTGCGTGCTCGGGCAGGTCGTCGATCAGGTTCACGAAGCCGGGCGTCGAGCCGTCGGTCCAGGTGTAGGTCCCCTCGGCGCCGTGGTCGGACAGGCCGATCCAGAAGGACTCGGCGCCAGAGAAGGTCTGCACCAGCCAGTCGTTCTCGGCCAGGTCGTCGACCTGGACCAGGTCCCCGCCGAGGACCTGCGCATCACGCTGCGCGTCCTCGACCGTCGCACCCCAGCCGGCCGGGTTCGAGTCGGAGCGACCGAAGTAGCGGGTGTCCGAGAGGCGGTACCAGTGAGCGTTCGCCGGGTTGAACACCCAGGGGAAGCGCTCGCGAACGGTGATCAAGCCGTTCGCCAGGTTCTGAGCCGCCGGCACGCAGAGGTCGCCGCGCAGCTTGCCTGCGTCGCCGACGAGGTGAATCGCAGCGACTTCGTCGGGGGTGAGCGCACGACCGTACAGGGCCAGCTCGTCGATCGCCCCACGGAAGCGGCGACCACCGTCGAAGTGCCAGAAGCCGAGGTTGATCGGACGGTCGTTGGTGAGGAGGTCACCGGAGGCCGGCGTCTGCCCCACCAGGATGCCGTCCAGATAGGCGCGCAGCTCGACGCCGTCGAACACCCCGGCCACATGGTGCCAGGTGTCGTCGGTGACGCTCGGCAGCGTGACCGCGGCCGGTCCGCCGGTCAGGAACGCGCCGAACTCGAGCGCGCCCGTGGTGCCCACGCCCTGGAAGTACCAGCCAGTGTCGTCGGGCAGCCCGTGGGATTTGTCGACCACGAGGAAGGCGTCGTCGCTGACGCCGTCCTGCACCGAGGAGGCGCGCATCCAGAACTCGACGGTCAGCGCAGTGGTCGGGTCGAGGGTCGGGTCGTCGGAGATCGAGACCTCATCGAGGTCGTCGTCGAGGACGACGGCCCGGCCGACCTGCCAATCCCCGAACGAGGTGGAAGCCGAAGGCACCCCGTCGTGTCCGTTCAGCAGGTCCCCCAGGCCACCCTCCATCGGCCACCAGCCGAGGACGCCCAGGGGCCTCCAGGTGCTGGCTCCGCGGAGCTTGGACTTGCCGCGCGAGCCGCTGTCCCACAGCGCGACCACCTCGCTCACGTCGAGGGCCCGTCGATAGATGGTCACCTCGTCGAGGGCGCCGCGCAGGAAGCGCGTCCCCGTGCTGCCGTGGAACCCGAAGTTCAGTGGGTCGATGTTCGCGCTGCGCGCACCGGCGAGGCCGTCGACGCGGCCGCTCTCCACGCCGTTCCAGTAGGCGACCAGCGAGGAGCCGTCGAAGGTGCCGATCACCTGGTGCCACTCGTTGGTGAGCGGGACCGGGAAGGTCACCTGTGTGATGGCCGGGTCCACGCCCTGGAGCGCGACGCCGAAGGTCCCGAGGGACGTGTCCGCGTCGCCCTCGAAGTACCAACCCGACGGCGCACCAGCGTCGTAGCTCTTGTCGAGGATCGTGAAGACCCCGTCCACGTCGGCGCCGTCCTGGGTGGCCGCGGCGCGCACCCATAACTCGACCGAGAACGCGCTCAGGCCGGCCAGATCGCCGTCGTCAACCACGACAATGCCGTCCCCGTCCACGGCGAAGCTGAGGGCGCGGTCCACGTACCCGGGTGTGCTCGCGACGGTCCCGAGGAACACACCGTCGCGGTCGCCCCACAGATCACCGGCGTCTCCCTCACCCGGCCACCAGGAGACGACGCCGGGCGGCGTCTGCGTGCAGTTGCCGGTGGGCTGGGGGAGCGGTCGGCCACACAACACGAGGGAGAGGTTCTGGTCCGCCGGCGTCCAGGCGCTCCCAGGCGTCTGTGGGGCGAACGCGCAGAAGGCCAGGCTGCCCGGCCCGAGGTCGCCCGTCTCCCAGAACCAGTCGTCGGTGCCGGTACCCGTGTCGTTGTAGACCTGGACCCAGTAGGCGCCGGGCTCCAGCAGGATCGGCGCGCTGAGGGTCAGCTTGTACTCGTAGCGCTCCACGCCGAAAAACGTCGTCCCCGTCGCCGTCCGCACGCGCGGGACGGCGCTCTCCTGGTAGATCACGGCCCCCGGGGACGGCTGCTCCGCCCTCGTGCAGCACGACCGTGAAGCTGTCCGGCTGGACGGCCCCCGTTGGGAAGTAACCGCCGTAGACCCCGACCTCGCACAGCTCGAAGGTCTCGCTCACGAGAAAGTTCTCTGCGATGGCCTGAGAGCCGCCACAGACATCGCAGCCGACGTCGGAGAAGAAGCCGTTGTCGTCGTCGTACCCTTGGCTCAGGTATTCGACGCACCCGTCCTCGCAGAACTCCCCGCCCCCCGCGGAGCGCGCGGGACCGCCAGTACGGCCAGGCCCTATCTGGAACGGGTTCTGGGTGAAGGCAACGGCCGACAGGGCGAGCAGGCTGAGAAACGTCTTGGGAATCACCACGGCGAGCAAGCGGTCAGAAGGGAAGGTTGTCGCGCAGGGCTTGTAGCGCCTGCTCCTGTTCGATCGTCAGTCGCCCGTCGAGCAGGTTGGTCGTCTCGTCGGGGTCGTTCTGCAAGTCGTAGAACTCCTCCGGCGGCCAGCCATGGGCTGTGTGTAGCTTCCAGCGATCGTCCCGAATGGCCCGCCGATGGCTGAGGGCAAAGGGCGTCCCCGACGGGAAGATCTCCGAGTACAGGTAGCGCGGAGGAATCGTTGCGCCCCCGATCTCCGTCGCAAGGCTGACGCCGTCGAAGTAGTCGCTCTCGTAGGGGATCTGCAGCAGGTCGAGGGCGGTGGGCGCGAAGTCCAGGATCGAGAGCCTGTGCGAGCTCACCCCCGGCGTCACGCCGTATCCGACCGCATACGCAGGGACCTGCAGCCCCGACTCGTACACGGTCCACTTGCCGCCGACCGGCGCGCTCCTGCCGTTGTCGGCCGTGATGAACATCGTGTAGTTGTTGGCCAACACGGGCCCGAGCAGCCGGCCGATCTCGGTGTCGGCTGCCTCCAGCATGGAGATGTGAATGTCGGCGCACTGATCGATCGGCGCGAGCTCCAGGGGCGGACAGTGCTTCGGAGCGTGGGGCGCGTGCAGGCTGACCACGATCAGGTCGGTGCCTGCCTGCACCTCGGCGATCGCGTCGTTGATCGTGTCGGTGGTGACGTAGCCGGTCTTCGGGGCGACGGCGCCGTCGATCACCTTGACCCAGGTGAAGTAGGACCATCCGCCGGACCAGCTCAGGTTCCCCTCCGTACCCGCGGCGTGGGAATAGCCGCAATCATTGGGGTGGTCGAGGTGGAAGCCGATGCCCATGTGCCACTTGCCGAGGTGGGTCGCCGTTTGGCCCGCGGCGGTGACACGCGCAGGGAGGAACTTGGGGCTCGGCACCAGCTCGAAGATCCCGTGCTCTCGCACGTTCGACCCCATCCGATTCTCGGGTCGGAAGGCCCAGCGTCCGGTGGTGATGGCGGCGCGTGCCGCCGAGCACGAGGGCGCCGCCCACGCGACGGGATAGACCCGTCCCGTCGCCGCGATCAGGTCGAGCACGGGGGTGGGCGCCTCCGCGACCTGCGGAGGACCGATGTCGTCGAGCACGACGATGACCGGGCCCAGGTCGCCCCCGCCGCCGAAGAGCGGCGCCTGTGGCGCGACGAGCAACCAACCGCGCTCCTTGGCGAGGCGCACTGCCGCGCCGTGGCCGTAACCCTCGAAGAAGAGGTTGTCGCTCCCACCGGCGCCATGCAGCGCGATCACGCAGGGCCGGTTGGCGGCGTCATCGGGAAGGGGCGGCGCGTAGAGGCGCACCGCGCGACGTCCGCCTTCGACGGGGACGAGTAGCCACTGATCGCCCTCGTGGCGATAGTCGTAGCGCTGCGCCTCGGCAGCGAGCGCGGCCTCGGCCTCGCGCAGGAGCGCCGCGGCACGAACGTCCATCTCGAGGACCTTGCCAGCGAGCAGACGTTCGAGCATCCCGTGCAGTCGTTGGGCCGTGGAGCGCTCGAGGTCGTACGGACGCGGCGTGTCGTCCAGCGCCTCCTCGATGGCCTCGAGCCGCGCCGCAGGGTCCTCGGCGAGGGAGACGCCGAGGGTCACGACGTGCCGCTCGCGGTCCTCGACCACGAAGCGTGCGCGGAGTTGATGGTCGCCGGCTCGGACCTCCGCGAGCGGCAGCGCGAACGTCACGCCCTCGGTCGAATTCAGCGACCGCTCCACCGGTCCGGCGATCACGGCGCCCGCCTTGTCGAGGAGTTCGACGGCCACGCTCCCTCCCTGCGGTTCAGCGGTAGCCAGGTCGTAGTAGCGCTCGCAAGACACGACCAGCTCTTCGACGCCCGTCGCAGCGAAGCGCCACGCAGGCCGCACGACGAACGACCGGCACCAGGCCTCGACGCCGTCCGAGGATTTGGCGACCAGCGCCAGGTGCGCCCGGTCCAGGGCCCCCGCCGCGTCCTTCAGTCGGAGTCCGAAGAAGAGGGTGACGGACTCCTTCAGCGCGGGAAGCGCGCGCAGCTTGTCGTCGACGTCGGCCGCGTCCCAGGCCACCTCGAGGTCGTGCAGGCGCCGGCCTAGTTCGTAGCGCGCCTCCTGGGCGCGCACGCGAGCAGCGGAGCCGAGGAGCAGACAGCAGCACAGGAGTGAGCGTAGGGAGAGCACGGGGTCAGCTTAGCGTCGAGCGCCGCCGCCTCGCCCCTGGCCTTGCTGGGCCGCGCTGCGCACCATGACCGCCATGGGAACCACCGACTACGGTCCGCTGCGCGACTCCGACGAGCTCGAGCTCCTCGGCGAGCTGCTCAGCCGGTCCTTCGGCACCACGGGTGAGGCGCAGGTCTCCCGGGACTGGGCGTCCGAGCACGGGCCCGACGGGCCGCGTGTGCTGCGCGAGGACGGCGTGCTGGCGGCGTGCTTGATCCGCCTCCCCATGGGGCACTTCTTCGGGGGCCGCTCGGTCTCGACGCTCGGGATCGCCGGCGTCGGCGTGCCCGCGGAGCGGCGCGGAGAGGGACACGCGAAGCGCCTGATGACGGAGTGCCTGCAGGAGGCGCGGCGGGAGGGGTTCGCCCTGTCCTCCTTGTACGCCTCGACCTTCGGCCTCTACCGGCACCTCGGCTACGAGCGCGCGGGCAACCGCTTCATCGTCAAGGTCGACCCGCGCCACCTCGTCGCGCAACCCGCGGACGCGAGCATGCGCCCGCTGGGTCCGGACGACGAGGCGCTCGTGCGCTCGCTCTACGCGGACTACGCCAAGCTCGGCTCAGGTCTGCTCGACCGCAGTGACGACATCTGGCGCCGCGTCAAGAACCCTGCCCGCAAGCCTGCGAACGGCGCCGTGGTGCTCGAGGAGGGTCAGGTCACCGGCTACCTGCGCTGGGTCCAGGTCGACAGCCGCACGGGCGAGCAGCCCTTCGACCTCGTCGTCTCGGACCACGCCGCGTCCACACCCGGCGCCGCGCGAC
>JAQBVH010000277.1 GCA_027623615.1 Planctomycetota bacterium
TCAGCGGCTTGTCCGGACCATGCGAGAAGCCGCCGGCCTCGGGGTCGAACTTGAGCAGGCGGTGGATCGTGCTGGCCGGTCGCCCGGTCGCCTCGGACAGCCGCTTGGCCGCGCGACCCGTGGGCGAGGCGAGCTTGAGGTTTGTCCCCGCCGCCATGGCCAGGTTTGCGACGATGCGCACGATCGTCGTCTTGCCGACGCCCGGCCCGCCGGTCAGCAGGGCGACCGGCGCGGACAGGAGCGTCAAGACCGCCTCGCGCTGATCGGGGTGCAGCTCGAAGTCCACCTCCCGTTCCGCCGTCGCGAGCTCGCTCGGGTTCGCGAGCGGCGGGGCGTCACCCTGCTGCAGCCGCGTCAGGCCGCGCGCCAGCCCCGTCTCGCTCGCGAAGAGCCAGGGGAGGTAGAGCAGGCTCTCGTCCGCGGCGACGGGCGCGTCCTCGGGCAACAAGCTCCGGTCGATCACGAGCTCCTGCCCCGCAGCCAGGGTCGCTGCCGCGGCCAGGAAGCCCTCCCGGTCCCCGCTCCCGCGCAGCTCCGAGGTCGCGAACCGGATTGCCTCACCGAGCGGCACGCAGGAATGCCCGTCGCTCGACGCCGACGTCATCACGTGCATCAACGCGGCTGCGAGCCGGCGCGGGTCGTCCTCGGCGAAGCCCATGGCCAGGGCGACCTGGTCGGCCCTGCGGAAGCCGAGGCCGGGGACGCGTCGCAGCTGATAGGGATCGGCTCTCAGGATCGACTCGCACTCGGCCCCGAGCTTGCGCAGGGTCGCTTGGGACTGCAGCGGGCCGAGGCCGATGCCGTGCAGGAAGGCGAAGGCGCGGTGGACCTCGGCCTGGGCCTTGACCGTGCGGGCGAGGCCCGCGGCCACCTCGGGCTTGAGGCCCTTGATGCCGGCCAGGCAGGTCTCGTCCGCGACGATCTTGTCGAGGGCCTCGGTGCCCAGCGCGTCGACGATCCGGGCGGCGAGCTTCGGGCCGACCCCCTCGAAGGCCTTCGAGGCCAGGTAGCGCTCGAGCCCGCCCCGGTCGATGGGTGGGAGGACCTGTATGCCCTCGAACTCGAACTGGGTCCCATGGCTGGCGTGACGACCCCAACGCCCGAGCAGGCGCACACGCGCGCCCTCGGGGGGGTCCGGGACTCGGCCAACCGCGGTCACCCGGCGCGAAGCGAACAGGTCCTCGCCCGTGGGGGCGTGGTAGCCCTCCTCGGGCAGGATGCGCAGGACGGTGTAGAGGCTCCCCTCGTCGTGGTACGTGACCAGGTCGACCAGACCCTGGAGGACATCGTCGCCCCCGGGGGAGGGGTCGGATTGCGTGGGAGGGGGCACCGCAGGAGGATGGCGCCCACGGCCGCCGCGGTCCAGAAATCGGTCGCAGGAGGACCCAACGAGTTTCTTCAAGCCCCCTGTCGCCCCGCGGCGCCCGCGGCTAGGCTATTCCGCCCCTTTTTGGGGAGTCCGTCCCGACCGTCCCAGACCTCAGACCCCAGACACCCCCTCCGCCTTGATCAAGGTATCCGTACGCTCGAACGAGTCTCTCGAAGCTGCTCTGCGGCGCTTCAAGCGCCAGTGCAACTACAGCGGCATCTTCCGCCTCGCGAAAGCTCTCACCTGGCATGAGAAGCGCTCCGATCGTCGCCGCCGCGAACGCCGCGAACGCCTGCGCACGATTCAGAAGGCCACGCGCAAGAACGACCCGAACCGTCGTCGCCGTCGTCGTCGCGCGAGCCGGTAACGAGTCCACAGCCACGGCCCAGGACGGGCCGGACTCTTCGATCGTCCGGCGACGGGACCGCCGCACGAGCAGACCGGAGCCGCCCCAAGGCGGCTCTTCGTCGTAGATGGGCCTCCTGCCGAAAGACCGCGATCTCAATCGACCTCAGGAGCAGGTCGAGCTTGTGGTCGACGCCTCGGACTTCCAGGTCAAGGTGGACGAGCTGGTCCTTCGCCTGGACCACTTCCTCGGCGAGCACCTGACCTGGCGCTCGCGCAACTCGATCCAAAAGCTGGTGCGGGACGGGTTCGTGCTCGTGGACGCGAGCTCCCCGGACCATCCTGAGGGGACCGGCACGAGCGTGGTCGAGAAGCGGCCGGGGCGCAAGCTGCGCCACGGGACCCGGGTGATCGTCGTGATCCCCGAGGACCTGCGCCTGAAGATCTCGCCCGAGGAGGTCGGGCCGCTCGACATCCTCTACGAGGACGAGGAGGTCGTCGCGCTCGACAAGCCGCCGCTGGTCGCCGTGCATCCGTCGGGTCGGCACATGGCGGACACCCTGATCCAGCGGGTCCACGCGCACTTCCGCGAGGAGGTCGAGTCAGGCCGCATGGTGCCACGTCTGTGTCACCGGTTGGACCGGGAGACGAGCGGCATCGTGCTGGTCGCCAAGCACGTCGAGACCCATCCCGGTCTGATGGGCCAGTTCGAGAACCGCCAGGTCGGCAAGGCCTACCTCGCGCTCGTGCACGACGTGGGGCTGGAGCAGTGCCTCTCGATCACCGACCCGATCGGGCAGGCGCGGGCGAGCGACATTCGCCTGAAGATGGCAGTGCGCGCGGACGGGCTGCCGTCGCGCACGGACATCGAGGTGCTCGAGCGGGCGGACGGAATCAGCCTCGTGCGCTGCGACCTGTTCACGGGCCGCCAGCACCAGATCCGCGTGCACCTCGCCGCCCGCGGCGCGCCGATCGTTGGCGACAAGCTGTACGGGTCCGACGACACGATCTTCCTGCGTTCGTCAGCCGACGAGCTGACGGCCCAGGACCGCCGCGCGTTGATCCTCGACCGGCACGCGCTGCACAACCACTACCTGCGCTTCACGAGCCCGGCGGCCGGAGAGGTGCAGGTGACCAGCCCTCTGCCGCCGGACATGGCGGCGTTGCTCGAAGCGCGGCGCGACTCCTGAGGTCCGACGGCCCCGCCCCCCGGATGCCGAGCCGGCGCTCCCAGTCGACGGGCTCGGGGCTGGGCTCTGGAGGGTCCCCCTCAAGCTCGCGTGCCGGCGGCGGAGGGGGAGGCGGCGGCGGGTTGGTCGGCCAGTTGGCGTAGGCGTCGAGGTCGTCCTCCGCGGTCTCGACGATCGCCGCCCCGGGGACCTTCTCGGGCGTCAGCCGCTCGGACTGCGGCCGGGGTTCGCCCGCGACCGGGGTGCGCGGGGGCTGCACCTGGTGCGCGCGCGCCAGCTGGCGGGTGAGGTCGCGGATGCGGTCCTCGGCCCGGCGAATCCTGGACAGTGCGAGCATGGCCAGAATCGGACCGAGCAGCAGCCAGAGGCCTACGGCGACCAGGATCAACTCCATGACGCGTTCCTCAGGGGAAGGTGCCGCCGCCAACGGGCGGCTGCAGCGGTCCGACGTCCGCCACAGCGGCGAACCTTTCCTCGCAGCATACGACGTCTCGACCTCACCCCAGGATCACGAGCCCCTGGCGCGGGACCAGGCACACGGCAGCCGGGAGGGCGTGACCGCAAGCGTACCCCAGCCGGCGAGGAGGCCGCTTGCGAAGGTGCTGCGGCGATCGGACGGGGGTGTCCCGGGACACGGAGGCCACCGTGGACACCAGCGCGCGCAGGGCGCAGGCGCCCCCGGCGAGCAGCAGAACGGCTCCGGTCATGGACCCAGGGTCGACTCAGGCGGCGGATTCGTCCATCGAATCGGTCTTTGGGCCTCGATTCGCCTTGCGATGCGATGGAGCCAGCTCGATCAGCAGCGCTACGGCGAGCATCGCGAACGCGAGCCAGGGGCTGTCGATCTTCCGCCAGGCCAGGATGGCCACGAGGCTGGTGCCGATCGCGATCATCAGCATCCCACCCGAGCCGGCGTCGTCCCAGACCGTGCCGAGGTCCGAGGGCGGCGCGGACAGGGGCGGGCGGCTCACATAGCCGGGCCAGATCACCCGCTGCAGCAGCAGCGTCGCAGCGAAGGCGGCGGGGGCCAGGCGCAGGGCGAAGATCAGGTCCGCGCGGGCGTAGGCCATGACCGAGAGCGCGAGGAACAAGGGCAGCAAGAAGCGCAGGGCGATCGCCTTGCGCGCGCCAGCGTCCTGGTCCGCGCGCGTCACCGGCGCCAGATCGATCAGCCAGTGGGCCTCGGGAGTGCCGGTCGCGGGCACGTGCATCAGGAGCACGGGCAGGTAGATGGCTGGGGCGAAGAGCGCGATGGCGAGCAGGCCCTCACCCTGCTCGCTGCCGCCGTCGGCGCCGAGCAGGAGAAACGCGACCGGGACCGCGAGGAGCGGGTAGGCACGCGAAACGAAGTCGCGCTCCGCGGGCAACGCGTCCCAGACGAACTCGAAGGTGGCTCGCTCGCGCGGCCTGACCCAGGTGCGGGCGGCGAGTCGGCGCAGGGGTTCGAGCAGGAGCGACAGAGGCGAACCCGTGCGCTGCGCCCTGGGCGGCGGCGGGAAAGGAGCCACGGCGAGGACCACGGCGGTGACGCCGAGGGCGACCAGCCCGAGGGTCAGGGCGAGGCCGCCGGGGCCGCCGGGCAGCAGCGCCGCGTACCAGGTGGAGGGCAGGGCGAGCAGCACACCGGTTGGCTCGGTCACCTCGGCCAGGCTGCCGAGCTTGCTCAGGCCCGCGGCGAAGCCGACCAGCACCGCGACGAAGACGAGCGTGTGCAGGAGCACGAGCACGCCCTCGGCGCGGCGCGCGCAGAGGACCTGGAGCAACAACAGGAATGCGGCGAGGCCGAGCGTCTGCAGCAGGCCGATGCCGAGCAGTCCGATGCGCGCGGGCCAGAGCATGGCGCCTGGAGCGAATGCGACCGCCGGCAGCAGCGCGCCGAGCGCGAGGCCGCCGAGTAGAACGAAGGTGACCAGGACCCGCGCCAGACGCAGCTCGATCGGGCGGATCGGCAGTGCGCCGACCCATTCCGCTGCTGCATCGGAGCGCAGCAGCGGCGCGAGCTCGCCGAAGAGCGCCAGTGCGCCGAGGCCCAGGGGCACGGTCAGCGCGAAGATCGCATAGGGGTAGGGCGGGAGCACATCCCCGGCGATCCCGCACAGGACGCCCGAGATCGTGACCTGAAACAGGATCGGCGCGATCGGCAGCCGCGAGCCGCTCTCGGCGTACCACTCACCGGCGAGCTGCGCACGGAGCAGGGCGATCACGCGGGTCCACATGGACCGCAACTCTAGCGACTCCGGCGCGCGGTCCGCAGGCGCTTCTGCGCGAGCCGAGCGACCCGTAGGCCCTCGCGCCTCCTGCGGGCCGGCTCGGCGAGCACGACTTCGGCTGCCCTTGAGGTTGCGCCACAGGTGCAAGCTCCGGTCGTCACCCCGTCAGGTGTGGCGTCAAACAACACCCAATGCTCCGAGCGTGCGCCACAGGTGCTCGCTCCGGGCTGCCACACCGTCAGGTGTGGCGCCAAGAAACACCCACGCCTCCGAAGGAG
>JAQBVH010000278.1 GCA_027623615.1 Planctomycetota bacterium
GCGGACCTCGACGCGAGCGGGGTCGACTTGATCTGCGTGATCCGCGGCGGCGGTTCCCTCGAGGATCTGTGGGCCTTCAACGAGCTCGCGGTCGCGGAGGCGATCTGGGCCGCGCGCGTGCCAGTGGTGACCGGGGTCGGGCACGAGTCGGACACGACGCTGGCCGATCACGTGGCCGACCACCGGGCGCACACCCCGACCGACGCGGCCCAGACCGTGCTGCCGGACCTGCGCCAGCTCAGCGATCGGCTCGAGCGAGGCGGCAGCTACTTGATCGAGGCGATGCACAGGCACCTGAGCGCGCGCATCGATCGCTACAAGCGCATCGCGCAGCGGCGCACCCTGCGTGAACCCGGGTGGCTCCTCGAGCGCCGCATCGAGCGGGTCGCGGGTCTGCAGGGGCGCCTGGCCTCTGCTGTGGGGCGGCGCCTGGAGCGGGTGAGCGCGAGGGTCGAGCGCTGCGGTGGCGCCCTGGCGAGCCAGTCGCCCGCGAGTCGACTCGCACGCCTCGAGGCACGCCTCGAGGCGCTGGCGCCCCGGCTGATCAGGGCCGCCGCCGACCCGCTCGAACGACGTGCGCAGCGGATCGAGCTCGCGGCCCGCTCGCTCCAGGCGGTGTCGCCGTTCGCCGTGCTCGAGCGCGGCTACTCCATCACCCAGAGCGCGGACGGGCGTGCTGTGCGGAGCACCGCGGACGTCGAGCCGGGCGCCACGCTGGAGACGGTCCTGACGGACGGGGTCCTGCGCAGCGGTGTGCAGGAGGTGCGGCCGACCCCCGCGGACGGGTCTGGCGCAGGCTCTGGCGACGGGGCCGGGGGCGCGTGAAGCCCGACCTCGCGAGCACCTGGGTAGTCGTCGTCAACTGGAATGGGGGTGAGGCCGCCAATCGGGCTTGCCTGGAGTCGGTGCTCGCCGCGGGGGTCACCCCAGCGCACCTGGTCTTCGTCGACAACGCCAGCAGCGATGGTTCCCGCGAGGCGATCGCCCGTGAGTTCACGGAGGTGACCAAGATCGCCAACGCGAAGAACGAGGGCTTCGGGGCGGCGGCCAACCTGGGAGCGCGCCTTGCGCTCGAAGGCGGCGCCGAGGCCGTGCTCTTTCTGAACAACGACGCGACCCTGGAGGCGGGTTGCCTCGCCGCGCTGGTGCACGCCCTCGCGGCGCGGCCGCGCCTCGGCGCTGTGGGGCCCCGGGTGCTGAACATGGAGGGCGACACGATCTGGGCGGCTGGCGGCGTGCTCGCCTTCGGGCCGAACCTCTCCCAGCTGCGCGGAAACGGCGCTGCAGACGACGCGCGGTTCGCGCGGACGGTCTCCGTCGACTACGTGCCCGGCTGCGCCCTGCTCGCGCGCCGTGAGGTGCTCGAGGGCGTGGGCCTGTTCGACGACGCCTACTTCGCCTACCTCGAGGACGTCGACCTGGGTTGCCGGGTTGCCGCCGGGTGGGAGCAATGGTGCTTGGGTGAGGTGGCCGCGCGACACGCCGGTTCGAGCGCGACCGGCGGCGGGTATACCGCGCGGCGCAAGTACCTCAACGCCCTCGGCTCCTGGCGATTCTTGAGCACGCACCCGAGCGTCAAGCGCTGGGCAGCGTTCGTCCTGTGCGACGTGCTGCCCTTGCCCCTGGCCTTCGTCCTGGCCCTGCCCCGGGGGCGCGCCACCGGCGTGCTGGCCAAGGGCCTCGGGATGTGGCACGGGCTCCAGGGACGCCGCGCGAACGCGAGTACCCTGGAGCCCGGCGGGACGCCCCTCTGGTAGGGGCGCGGCTGCGCTGGCCTACTGCTTGAAGTGCAGGTACTGGTCCCCGGTCATCGAGCCATGGGTGTCGACGCTGCCGTCGGGCCAGCGGATCTTCAGGGAGGTGATCTGGTCGGAGTCACCCAGCCCGAAGTGCTGCACCAGCGAGGTGCCGTTCATGTAGGAGGCGCCGGCGACCACGTGCTTGGTCTGGATCGTGCCGTCGGGGGTCTCGAGCTCGATCCGCGTGCCGATGGCGTTGCGGTTCGAGGTTGTGCCCTCGAGGGTGATCGCTACCCAGTGACGGTTCGGGGTGTCCGTGGCCAGGCTGTCGTAGAGGACCAGGCTCTGCAGCCGGGTGGCCAGGACGTCCAGGTCCCCGTCCTTGTCGTAGTCGAAGGCGATCATGCCCAGGCCGCGCAGTTCGATCCCAGCCGTGGCCGTGACGTTCGTGAAGTAGCCGGTGCCGTCGTTGAGGTAGGCCTCGCCGTGCACGCCGGGAGGGCCGATCGCGACGAAGGCCAAGTCCTGATCCCGGTCGAGGTCCACGTCCATCCACTGGGTGCCCCAGCCGATCGCGTTCGGCGCCCAGCCGGCTGCGCCGCGCAGGCCCGCTTCGTTCGTGAAGTTGCCGCTGCCGTCGTTCACGTACAGCACGCCGGTCCCGATGTTGGTCGAGTAGATGTCGAGGTCGCCGTCGTTGTCCATGTCGCCGATGGCAAGGCCCATGTCGGCGCCCTTGTTAACCGTACCGACCTGGTCCGTGACGTCGGCGAACACGCCCGAGCCGTCGTTGTGGCAGTGGAAGTCCTTGTAGAAGTCGACGGCCACGTGCAGGTCGACGTCGACGTCGCCGTCGAAGTCGGCCAGGACTGCGGTGAAGTAGCGATTGTTGACGCCGAGGGGGGCGCCGAAGGTCGTGGTCTGGTCGACCATGCGCGGGATCCCGTCGTTGCGGATGCACGCGCCCGGGCCGCCGCCCATCGTCTCGAAGCTACCGTTGTGGGTGAAGATCACGTCCAGGTCACCGTCGCCGTCCGTGTCACCAGCGGTCAGGCCGCCGTGGCGTCGGGCGTAGCGCGCCTGGAACGGGTCGGTCGTGATGACCTTGAACTTCCCGCCGACGTTCTCGTAGTACATCAACCCCGTGTCGAACGCGTCCGGGAAGCCCTCGAGAGCGTTGTAGTAGCGCCTGGTGACGACCATGTCCTGGTCGCCGTCGTTGTCCAGATCGAGCAGCAGTCCACCCGAAGCGGGCGGCGCATTCTCGGGCATGACGTAACGGGTCACGTCATGGAACCAACGTGGTTCGCTGCCACCGGACGCTGTGGCGCCCATGTTCTTGTAGACCAGCGGGGCCTGGGCGGCGCTGCCGAACACGACCACGTCCTCCCAGCCGTCGTTGTCGATATCGCCGACCGCGACCCCCGCGACGGGGGGCGCCATTTCAGGGTTCAGACCCCGCAGTGTGGTGACGTCAGCGAAGTCGAATTGGGAGAGGGCGGGCGCGCTGAGGCAGGCGACTACCGCGAATCGAGCCGAGTTCCGAAGCATGGTGGAGGGCCGAAAGAGGACCGTCGAAATAGGGGCCTCCAGCGTACCACCAGGCCTCGAATTCAGGCGGAATCGCCTGCCAAGGGGTAGGCGTTCGTCGCGTCCAGATCCGAGACCTTGCTGGCGAGCTCCTCCTCGAGGCGCGCGACCAGGCCTTCCCGCCGCTCGAACAACCGGTTGCCCGCCGGGTCACGCAGGTACCCAGCGGCCTCAGGGTGCCTGCGCCGCAGCTCCTCCCCGCCGAGCTCCACCTCGAGGCGCTCGAAGCGCATCCGCTTCTCCAGGAGCGCGCGCGTCAGGAAGGGCATTACCGTCGAGTAGTCAGCCTGCATCGACTCACAGGTCGAGCGGTACGCGTCCTTGTCGACCTTGCCCCAGGTGACCGCCTCGGCGGGTGGGCAGGAGGACAGGGAGCCGTCAGTGACCGGCGCCGTCGTGATCTGGATGTCGTAGAGGTAGCCGCCCACGTCCTCGAACCCGAGGATCTGCGACAGGGCCGGCTCGGGCTGCAGGTTGAAGTTCTTGGGGACGCCGCCGCCGAGGATCAAGGTGCCGAGGGCGCCGAGGCTCGTGTCGCGTTGACCCCAGAGGTGATAGGCGCAGCTCTCGAACACCTCGGCGTGCAGATCGAGGTTGAAGCGGTACTCCTCGCCTCGCGCGCGGGCCAGCGCCCACAGCTTCATCGAGTTCAGGAAGATCGAGCCGTCCGCCGGGGCACCGACGAAGATCGGGATCGCCTTGCGGTGACAGAGCGCGAGCAGGCCTTCGGGTGCTCCGTTGCGCGACTCCTGGGCCGCGTAGTACCTGCCCAGTCGATAGCGCATCTCGGTGCCGGTCATCGAGCGCTGGAACTCCTCCCGCAGGAGGCACGCGCTCAGGAACCTGTCCTGGTTCAGCAGCACGTCCTCGTCGAAGCCCACATCGGTGATGCGGATGACGCGGTCATCCCGCAGGGCGCCGTCGTCGCCGAAGATCGGCACCTCGTGGAAGGGGTGCTCGGCCGCGTCGTCGAGGCTGCGGTGGCCGTCGTGGTAGCAGACCGCGTCCGTGGTGGAGACCAGGCAGAACCAGCCCGTCTCGAGCAGGGGGTTGAGCCAGGCGATGTGCTGGCCGCTGGCGGTGACCGGGCCGCTGATCGCCACCGACATGGGCACGCCCTTGCCGATGGCCTCGTCGAGCAGCCCGAACACCCGGCGCAGGTAGCCGCCTCCGAAGCTCGGGAAGCTCCGCTGCAGCAGGTGGTCGAGGTGCTTCACCTCCGTGACGGGGGTGTGCACGAGCTCCTTGCCGGAGGCGGGGCAGCCGGCACGCTGATCTTGACGGGTGGGGGTCATGGGGGCTCCGAGGGCGCGCAGTCTAGAGCGGGGCAGCGAGGAGCGGAGTCCCCGGCCTCCGGAGTCCCGCGGGCGGGCAGTCCCTGGGCTCCGCAGTGCAGCTACCGGCCTCTCGACCCGGCCATGGTCACTCCACCCCTCACGGGCCGAGGTCCCGTGGCTCCGGGACGACCGAGCGCGACGCGACCCGGCCCTGGTCACTCAGCTCCGGGCCGCCTCGGTGATGGCGATCATGCGCTCGAGGGAGGCGCGGGCGTGGGTGACGAGCGCCGCGCGCTCGGTCTCCGTCATGCGGTCGCGGCGGCCGGTGACCTCGTCGACGACATCGCCGGCGAGGACCTGGTTGGCCTCGGGGGCCTCGCCTCGCCGCAGGAGGTCGAGCATGCCGGCCAGGTGGGGCGGGTCGTTGCGGCTCATGGTGGCGCAGCCGCAGCCGGCGTGGGAGAAACCGGGCTCGGGGATCTCGGCCAGGTGCATGACCTCCACGCCGCGCTTGGCGCCCTCCGCGCGGGCGTTGCGGACGAAGTGGCCCTCCGTGCCGATGGCGAGCTTGGCCCCCGGCTTGGCGTCCATCACCGCCTTCCAGAGGTAGTTCGTGCTGCCCACTCCGTCGGCGGCCTGGACGGCGTCGAGGGGGGACTCGGGGTGGATGTGCACCTCCCAGCCCTTGGCCTGCCACCACTCGACCTGGCGCCGCTCGAAGATGGTGTGCACGCCGCAGCTCGAGCCCCACAGCAGCATCTCTGCGCGGTCGAGTGCGTCCAGC
>JAQBVH010000279.1 GCA_027623615.1 Planctomycetota bacterium
CGCGTGCGATGCGCTCGGCGGCCCAGGCCGCCCGGGCGAGGCCCTCGGCCGGTGCGGGGTCCTCGGGCACGGAGACGGCCGGCGCGCGGAAGGTCGGCCGGGCAGCCTCGGGATCCGGAGCATCCTCCTCGATCGCGAGCGCGTGGCCCGTCAAGGGATCGATCAACCGCGCGGCGATCCGAGCGCCGAGTCGGTTCTCGAGGCGCACGAGCAGCTCGTTCGGGCCAGCGCCGGCGACCGGCGCGAGAAAGCGTGTCTCGTTCTGACCCGGTCCGCGGGCCGCGAGGTCGAGCACGAGTGCGCCGTTCCACCAGACCTGGCCCTCACCGGGCAGCAAGACCTCGAGCAGCGCATCACCCGCCAGCCGCGGGCGCGCATGCAGGTACAAGAGCCCTTCGCCCGAGTGCGGCATGCCGCGGGCGGGCATCACGAACAGCTGGCCGCGCGGTCGCGTCAGCGCTCGCCAAGTGAGCTCGACGCCGGCGCTGCCGAGGACCTGGGCGCGCAGGCCGAGCTCGGGCGCGTCCTCGGCCTGCGCCTGGTGCAGGGGCGCGGGATGGTCGAGCGGACCGTAGGGACCGAGCACGGCCCAGGAGGTCACCGCGTGGGCCCAGACGTCGCCCTGGATCTGGAACGGCTCGGCCGAGAAACGACTGCGGCGCGCCGCGTTGACGAGGTGCTGACCTGCGCGCAGGTAGGCCAGCGCATCCTCGGTGCGCGCCAGGATCGCGGCGATGCGCGCAGGATCGACCGTGATGTCGCCCAGGTTGGCCAGGTCGCCGAGTTCGGCCCACGCCGTCGCCGCCAGGGGCGAGGCCGGGTCAGCCTCGAGGCGCGTGAACAGGTCCTCGACCGCCGCCGCGTAGTCGCCCGTCCAGCGCTCGGGATGGCTGGCGACGTGGACCGGTTCGAGGGTTTGGACCCGCTCGGCGGGAGCGGTCTGGACCTGGCCGGCGGCAGTGACCTGAGCCAGCCCCGCGGCAGCGAGGACGAGGGTGTGAGCCAGGCGCATCACTGGGCCACCTCCACGCGCACGGCGGCATCCTGACTGATGTCGATCGTGCGGCACAGCTCGCGGAACTCCTGGTATCTGTCGAGTGGGACGCGGTGCGTGCGTAGCTGGAACTCCTCGGTGACGCGCACTCCGTCGGGGGTCACCTCGACCGTGCGGGTGTAGAAACCGTCGACCAGCTCGACCTTCACGGGCGGCGGGAGGTCGACCGGCTTCGAGCCCTCGCCGAGCTTGTAGTCGATCTGGGTCTTGCGACTCCAGGGCACGTCGAGGAGCAGGTCCGTCTCACGCTCGGTCTCCGAGGCCACCGAGCGCAGGAGCTCGAAGGGCTCGAACGAGGTCGGCAGCTCGAAGCCGCCCTCGGCGGGACGGGTGAGGTCCTCGACGCCTGCCTCGAACACGAGCTCGAGCGGCTGGGTCAGGTCCTCGTAGTCGCTGCCGTCGAGGGTCGGTGTGCCACGCAGGGCCCCGAAGGTGCTGGTGAGCAGGCTCTCGACCTTCTCGGCGCGCTCCTCGGGGTTGCCGGTCAGGAGGTGCCGGTGCTGCGGGTCCCACCTCCCGGTCGGGCGGCGAGTCATGCTCACCCGCGCGCCATCCGGGCCGGACAGGTCGACGACGATCGTGTCGTCGAGCGCGTTGAAATGGGGCATCGGGAACCCGATGCGCGCGCTCTGGACTCCGTCGTCACGCACGATCACGACCTTGGCGCCGGCGTCCGAATCGGGCAACACCCCGAGCGGGTGCAGGCGCGCCGTGCCGTCGAGGAACATCTCCGGCAGGCCATCCTGCGCGGGCACGTAGGCGATGCAGTGGTTGAAGTGCTGCACGAGGGCCAGGGCGTGGTCCTCCTCGTAGCGCCTCGGCTCCATGCGAATCAACACGGGCCAGGCCTCGATGTCGACCTCGGAGAGCAGCGCCTTGAGCAGGATCGCCTTGTCCTTGCAGTCGCCGAAGCGGCGGCTGAAGATCACCGGCGCGCTGTAGGGCTGGTAGCCGTGTACGCCGAACTCCCAGGCGTTGTAGCGCACCTCGGTCACGACGAAGTCGTAGACCGCGCGCAGCTTCTCGAGCCGAGTCTCCTTGCCCGCCGTCAGCTGCGCGACCTTCTCGGCCATCTCGTCGGAGACGCGCACCTCGTCCTCGATCAGGTTCCACCACCAGCGGCCGAAGTCGGTCCAGCTGGCATAGGACGAGGCCTGCACGCGGGGCGCGCTCTCCATGCTCGGCGGCTGCAGGTGCTCGAGGCGCCGGGGCTCGAGGCCACTGGCGCGCCAGCGGTGCACGGTCGCGCCGTCCGCGCGCACGCTCGTCTCGTAATCCGCGCCCTCGGGCAGGCGCGGGTGCAGCGTCAGGGGGAACGACGCGGGCACGATCAAGACAATCTCGCTCTCGCGCACCGGCAGGGTCTCGTCCGGCGAGAAGGGCGCGTCCATCCCGAAGTAGTTTCCGAAGTGGGAGGTGCGCAGGGTGTCGTGCCGCCACTGCAGGTCGACCACGTCACCGGGGACGAGCGGCGGCAGGTCGACCACGACCACGCCGCGTCCGCCGGTGCGACCGGTTTGCGCCGCGTCGACCGCCCCGCTGGTGCGCTGAACGTCGGCGTCGAGGACGCGAATCTCCTCCTCGCCGGGCCACGCGCGAAACACACGCCGGTCGAGGTCGCGCGCGCCCGCTTCGGACAGGACGCGTTCGACCTGGCGGCGGTAGCGCTTGGCCGTGCCGTCGGGTTGGACCTCGATCACGAGGCGTGACAGGAGCACCTCGCGCGGCGCCACCGCGGCGTCGACCACCCCGTCGCGGACCCGGCGCACCAGGATGTCGGCCAGGGGTTCGAGGAAGGGCTCGTGGAAGGGTGCGCCGCCCAGGTTCTGCAGGTGGCCGAGCAGGCGCCGGTCGTCCTCGGCTGATGTGTCGAGCTCGAGCAGGGTCTCGAGGGCGGTCGTCGCGCTCTCGAGCTCCCCCATCGAGAGCAGCGCGCGCGCCCGCCAGCGGTGCAGGGTCGCGCGTTCGGGGCAGTACTCGAGGGCCTCGTCGAGCACCTTGAGGGCGAGCGCTGGTTCGTTGCGGACGAGCAGCTGCTGAGCCGCTTCCCGCCGCGCGCTGTTCGACCACGGGTGATGGCGCAGCTTCTCCGCCAGCGTCTCGAGCACGTCCTCGGCGTCGGATCGACTGGCGAGTCGCGCGACCATTCCGCGCGCCATGTCGATCGCCGCGTCGTCGCCCTGGGCGCGTGGGACCGCGATCAACGCCGCGCGGCTCGGATCGGTCCCGGGCAAGCTGCGGGCCACGTTCATACAGAGGTCGGGGTACCCGTAGAGGGCATCCCTGGCCGCGAGCGCGCGCAACCCGGCCTGGGCGAGCTCCCCCTGCCCAGCCAGGCTGAGCACCCGCGCGTGGTCGTAGCGCGCAGGTACGCTGTGCGGCGCGACGGTCAACGCGGCCTCGAGCCACTCGAGGGCACGCGAGTAGGTCGGCTGGACGTCCCACGCGTGTTGGGCGCGGGTACGCATCAACATCGGCGAGGGGTCGTGTTCCGCGAGCATGCGGTCGAGGGCCGCGAGCCAGGGGGAGACGTCCTCCTCCTCGCGACGCGCGCCGCGCACGCGCAGGGTCGAGAGTTCGAGCAGGTCGTAGCGCAGGTTGCCCTCGACCAGGGCGCAGGCCGCCGCGATCGCAGCGGCGCCCGGGCGCTCGTGCCGCGGGGCAGTCTGGTGCTGTTGCATCAGGAGGGACTTGCGGAAGAGGCTCTCCGCCTCCTCGCCCGCGGCGTAGCGCCTGGCGGCTCCGGGATTGGTGCTCGGCGCGGTCGGCGAACCGGGACGCAGCGCGTGGGGCGTCGTGTCCTCGGGCGCGGTCGGCCGGCTTGCGAAGGCCAGCGGGCGCGCGCTACCCGGCTCGACCAGGCGCGCGAGGAACGTGGGCGCCGCATCCATCGAGCCGACCTGCAGGGCGAGCTCGTTCCAACCTGCGCGCAGGGTGAGCGGGATGCTCCACGTGTCGGGCGCCATCGTGTGAGCGCCGAGCGCGACGTGGACGTCCTCGCCCGCGAACCAGACGCGCACCTCCTCCCCGGCGCCGAGCAGCAGCACGACGTCCTGATCCGCCTCGGCACGGATCCAGGTGCGCGCGACGACGCAGACCTGATCGGCGGGATCGATGAGGCGCGTGAAGCGCACGATTCCGTGACGCGGCGGTACGGCGGGCAGACTGCGCCAGCCGACCAGGCGCACCTTGCCAGCGTAGGTCGCCGCGGTCGGGTCCTCGCCGGCCGGCGTCACCCGCGTCATGCCCTGGCCGCGCTCGTTGTCGAAGGGGCCCGCGAACTCCCAGGCGAGCAGCGGGTGCAGGTCCTCGACCACGCGCCCGCGCATCCAAGCCAGGCGCGCGTAGACCATGCCGTGCTCGGGGTCGACGTCGAGGCGGCCGGCGTGCTCGGTGGAGAGCTGCGCCGCGCCGATCGAGCCGGCGATGCGGCCATGGTACCCGAGCAGGACCTCGAGCTCGTCGGCCAGGCGCGCGGCCTCGGCGCCGCTGGTCGTGCCGAGCCGGGAGGCCCACTGCTCGGCCGTCGCGAGCAGGGTCTCGAGGGCCTGATGGTGCAGGTCGCCGGCATACTCGGCGGCCGCACGGTCGAGGGTGACCGAGATCGGGTCCTGGGCGACGGCGGGGAGGGGGAGGGCGAGGGCGAGGCAGAGGAGCGTGGGCTTCACGCCGTCATCCTACGGGCACGTCCTTGTCGAAGTGGGTCCGAAGCTTGCGGACGACGCGCTTCAGCCACGGCCTACGGGGGATTTCCATCGGCAGGAAGTCCGGCTCGCGCCAGGCGATGTCCAGGCCCCGGGACTCGAGGGGTGTGAAGTAGCGGCAACCCTCGAAGAAGTAGTGGGTCACCTGAGAGTGCCGACTGCGGGCGGCGTCGCGCCGTGCCTCGCCTCCGTGGATCAGGTTCGAGGCCCAGATCAGGACCTCGCCGCGCTTCAAGGTCGCGAGCCGCTTCTTGAAGCCGAAGGTGCGCACGACCTCCTCCACGAACAGCTCGTAACGGTCGTAGCGCTCCTCGCTCGACTCGACTCCGACATCGGCCATGTCGAACTCGGGGGTGCGGTGGGAGCCGGGGTAGTAGAAGAGTGGACCGCTCGTCTCGTCGACGTCCTCGAGCGCGACCCAGGCGCCGGCCATGAACCCTGCCGGCGCGGAGTTGAAGTGGACCGCGTCGGCGTGAGCGGGCTGGATCGTACCCGTCGGGAAGTTCAGGGTCTGGAAGGGGCGCGGCGCGCGCCCGTATAGCTCGGCCAGCGCGGTCAGGATGCGGGGCCAGGTCGCGAGCCTGTGCGCGTTGCGGCTGACGTGCCAGGCATC
>JAQBVH010000280.1 GCA_027623615.1 Planctomycetota bacterium
ACTTGGGGTCGCCGTCGTCGTTCTTGCGGGCCCTCTTCTCGATGACTGCGACGTCGTGGTGCTGCGCAGGTGAGCCGTCCATCAGGCCGTTCGAGAAGAGCAGGGCTCCGCTGAGGAAGAGCGGCGTGACGACGAGGGCGGCAGCCGCCAGTCCGCGCAGCAGGCCGTAGGGGGCGGTGCGGCCCTGATTGGCGATCGCGAGCGCGAAGACGAGTGCTGGAACCGGGAGGAACCCCGCGAGCACGTAGGGGAGGAAGGCCCCAGGCCGGACCAGCGTGAACTCGGACGAGCCAGCCACCACCAGCACCAGCCCGAGCACGCCCAGCAGCGCGAGCAGGACCCAGGCGGCCACGACGATGGCATCGACCTTCGCGGCCGGGCGTCGCTCGTGGCGCCTGGCGAAGCGACGAACGCTGGCGGCGATCGTGGCGACCTGCTCGACCAGCCAAAGGATGTCGTTGACGGTCGGCTGCGGACCGAGGGACTTGCGCGTACCGATGACCTGCACACGCTCCCCGTCCAGGTGGACCACCAGCGCGCCGCGCTCGAAGAGGTTGCGCACGGCGGCGCGGTTCGGTTGCCTCGTCAGGATGGCGGAGGTCAGCTCCGGATCGCGCGTCTGGACGCTGAAGTCGTGGTCGAAGCGGGAGTCGTGCGAGTGGAACTTGCGGGCGGGCACGAACTCCTGCATGCGTCGGTCGAGGCACCCCTTGCGCGTGACACGGAAGCGACCGGCGAGGGGGCAGGGGAGCGACAGCTCGAAGCGCTGCTGCGGCAGGAAGCGCAGCCTGAACTCCGCGCCCCGGTGTCGGGCGGTCAGCACGCCCTTCTCCAGCTCGCCCCCGCAGCTCTGCGTGAGCTCCTCGACCAGCGCGCTGTCGCCCTTGCCGTCTCTTGCTCTGTAGGCGCCCTCGGCGGCGGTCGTCACGGCTGTGATGGGAATGGCCATGGGTCACTTCTCCTCGTCGCTGCCCCTGCGGCGCTTGACGGCCTGGCGCAGCAGGAACTCGATGTGGGCGTTCAGGCTGCGGAGGTCGCTGTCGGCCCAGCCACGCAGGTCGGCCAGGAGGTCGGGCGGCAAGCGCAGGAGGAACGGCTTGCGCGCAGGCTTCCTGGGCCTGGGTGCGCTACCGCTCTCCGCTGCATCTCGCTCGGGATCCGTCACGACAGTGGTTCCGTGTTCTCGTGCTTGCGTTCCTGCTGGGCCAGGGACTGCGATCAGGTGTACAGGCTGCCGGTGTTGAGCACGGGCTGGGGAGCCGCGCCGCTGCAGAGCACGACGAGCAGGTTGCCGACGAGGGTGACCCGACGCTCGTCGTCGAGCTCGACCACCCCCCGCTCGCCAAGCTGCTGCAGCGCGTCTTCGACCATGCCGACGGCGCCTTCCACGATCTTCTTGCGCGCGGCAATGATCGCGTCGGCCTGCTGGCGCTGCAGCATGGCGGAGGCGATCTCGGGCGCGTAGGCCAGGTGGCTGATGCGCGCCTCGACGACCCCGATGCCGGCCCGGTTCAGGCGCTGCTGCAGCTCGGTCTCGAGCTCGATCGACACCTGCTCGGTGTCGGTGCGGAGCGACGAGACGCTCGCGTCACCGTCGCTTGCACCATCGTCGTACGGGTGGCTCTTGGCGAGCTGGCGCACGGCCGTCTCGATCTGAATGTCGACGTACTGGAAGTAGTCCTCCACGTCGAACTGCGCCTGGGCCGTGTCCTCGACCTGCCAGACGAGCACCGCGCCGATCTCGATCGGGTTGCCGGCCAGGTCGTTCACCTTGACGCGCTCGCTCGAGAGGTTGTGCGCCTTGAGCGAGATCTTGTGCTTGAGGGTGAACGGGTTCGTCCAGAAGAAGCCCTGCTCACGCACGCTGCCGCGGTACTTGCCGAACAACACGAGCACGCGCGACATGTTCGGGTTCACGATGAAGTAGCCGAACAGGGAGACGAACGAGAGGATCGCCGCCACGACCAGGCCGGTGATGTACCAGGGGTTGGGCATCTCGATAGGGGCGAGCGCGCCGATCGGGATGTAGACGGCCCAGAAGGCCAGCATGCCGAACAGGATCAGCCAGCCCGACAGGGCGGAGAAGCTCGTCTCTTTGGACGGGGTGCGAACGGTCATTGGAGTTAGTCTCCAGGTAGGCGGTGGTATCGATGTGATATCGCTATGATATGCGCGGCTCGCGCCCGCCTTCACTCTTTTGGGCCGGAATCACCGAAGGCCTTACCTGGGAGGACTTTAGGGCCAGTGGAAGACCCGCCCCCTTCCACCTTGGACAGATCCCGAGGCCCAGGTCACCCTCAGACCTTGCGCATGGCCAGCACCACTCGACTCCGGCGATCCTTGCTGTGGATCGTCCTCCTCGGCCTCCCGACGGGCGCCGCTGCGCAGGTCGCGCAGGGCGAACGCCCCTGGTGGTCGTTCGCCCCGCTCCAGTCGGCGCAGCCCCCCGAGGTCGCCCGGGCCGGCTGGTGCGCGAACCCGATCGATCGCTTCGTGCTCGCGGAGCTCGAGGAGCGCGGTCTGCGGCCCAGCGAGAGCGCGGAGCGGGCCACGCTCGTGCGCCGGCTCTTCTTCGACGTGATCGGGTTGCCGCCCACGCCGGACGAGGTCCGGGCCTTCGTGGACGACGACTCCGAGGACGCCTACGGTCGCCTGGTCGACCGGCTCCTCGCGAGCCCGCACTTCGGCGAGCGCTGGGCGCGGCACTGGCTCGACGCGGCTCGCTTCGCCGAGAGCCACGGCTTCGAGCAGGACTACGATCGTCCGCACGCCTACCACTACCGCGATTTCGTCACCCGCGCGTTCAATGCCGACCTGCCCTACGACCAGTTCGTGCGCTGGCAGCTCGCCGGCGACGAGCTCGCCCCGGACGACCCCGAGGCGCTCATGGCCACGGGTTTCCTGGCCGCGGGCGCCTTCCCGACCCAGCTCACCGAGAACGAGTTCGAGCGCGCGCGCTACGACGAACTCGACGACATGGTGGGGACGATGGGGACGGCGATGCTGGGACTGACGATCAGCTGCGCGCGCTGTCACGATCACAAGTACGACCCCATCTCGGCCGACGACTACTACCGCCTCGTCTCGACCTTCACGACGACGATCCGGAGCAACGTCGACGTCGAGCTCGACCCGGAGCGGACGCGGCTGGCCCGTGAACGGTGGACGACCGAGCACCTGCCGCTGACCCGCGCCCTGGAGGACTTCGAGCGCGAGGTGCTCCCGGGGCGGCTGCAGCGCTGGCTCGCGCAGCTTCCCAGGACGGAACGCGGCGCGCGGCCGGCGTGGACTCCGATCGCGCTGGACACCCTGCGCTCGGAGGGGGGCGCCACGTTCGAGGACCTCGGCGACGGCTCGGTCCTGGCGACGGGGACGAGCCCGGCCAACGACCGCTGGACGCTCCAGGTCCGGCTGGAGGCCGAGACGATCAGCGCGTTCCGCCTCGAGGCGCTCGCGCACGACTCGCTGGTGCGGGGCGGGCCCGGGCGCGCGACCAACGGCAACTTCGCGCTCAGCGTGTTCGAGGTTCGCGCGCGAGGGGCGGACGGGGGGTCGAGGCCGCTCACCATCGCTCGGGCGCGCTCGACCTTCGATCAGGTGTCCCTGCCCGTGAGCGCCGCGGTCGACGACGACGCGCTCAGCGCCTGGGCCGTCGACCCCCAGTTCGGCCGCGACCACGCGGCGCTGCTCGTTCTCGCGGAGCCGCTGCGCGGACCCTGCGACCTCGAGTTCGAGCTGCAGTTCAACAACAACGTCCACCACAGCATCGGGCGCCCGCGGCTGAGCTACAGCGACCAACCGGACCCGCGCCTGACCAGCGCGAGCGAGCTCGGGACCTGGTTGTCCCTGGGGCCCTTCGTGGCGGAGGACGGCAAGGCCGCCTTCGACAAGGCCTTCCCGCCCGAGGCGGAGCTCGACCTGTCCGGTCGCCATGGGGACCTGACGTGGCGAGAGCGGCCCGAGTTCATGGACGGCGTCGCCCACGAGCTCGAGGGCGAGCTCGCAGCGACCTACCTGCACCGCTCCATCGACGCGCCCTCCGCGCGCCAGCTGCGCTTCGCGGTTGGAAGCGACGACGCGATCAAGGTCTGGTTGAACGGCGAGCTGATCCACGAGAACTGGGTCCTGCGCGGGGTCCGGGTCGGACAGGACGAGGTGACGTGCAGCCTGCGCGCCGGGCGCAACGACCTGCTGCTCAAGGTCGTGAACCAGGCCGGCGGCTACGGCTTCGCGTTCGGCGACGTGCGCGAGACGTCTGCGAGCGGTCTGCCGATCGAGATCGCGGAGCTCCTGGGAGCGCCGGAGCAGCTCGCGCCGGCCCAGGAGCAGATCCTGGTCGACTGGTTCGCGGGCCAGGACGCCGAGTGGCGCGCGCTCGACGAGCGCGTCGCCGCGCACCTCGCGCTCGAGCCCGCTCCGCGGACGATCAAGGTCCTGGTCGCCTCGGAGAACGTGAAGCCGATCCCGCACCACGCGGACGGTCGCGGCTTCCCGCACTTCTACACAGCGACGCACTTCCTCGACCGGGGTGACCCCAGCCGGAAGGGGGAGGTGGCGACGCAGGGCTTCCTGCAGGCGCTCATGTCCGAGCCGCGCGCCGAGGCGATCTGGCAGGTCGCCGCTCCGGACGGCGCGAGCACGTCCTTCCGCCGCGCCTCGCTGGCGAACTGGATCGTGGACACCGAGCGCGGCGCCGGCCAGCTCCTCGCGCGGGTGATCGTCAATCGACTCTGGCAGCACCTGCACGGCCGCGGAATCGTGGCGACCCCCAACGACTTCGGCGTCCAGGGCACGCCCCCGACGCACCCCGAGCTGCTCGACTGGCTCGCGCAGCGCCTGGTCGACGAGGGCTGGCGGCTCAAGCCGGTGTTGAAGCTCATCCTCGAGAGCTCGACCTACCGCCAGCGAGCGAGCAGCGACCTCGCAGGGAGCGATCCGGAGAACCTGTGGCTGGCGCGACGGCAGGTCCGACGGCTGGAGGCCGAGATCATCCGCGACGCCATGCTGTCCGTGGCGGGGCTCCTCGACCCGACCCTCTTCGGTCCGGGGACGCTGGACACCTCGATGAAGCGCCGCAGCCTGTACTTCTTCCAGAAGCGCAGTCAGCTGGTCAGCCCGCTGCAGCTGTTCGACGCGCCGCAGCTGCTGGTGAGCATCGGCGAGCGGCCGAGCACGACGATCGCGCCCCAGGCCCTGCTGCTGATGAACAGCCCGCTGGCGCGCGAGGCGGCGCGCGGCTTCGCCCGGCGGGTGTCGCAGCAGCCAACCGAGGACGCCGTGGAGCGGGCCTACTGGCTGGCCTTCGGGCGGGCGCCCTC
Organism: Planctomycetota bacterium; assembly: GCA_027623615.1. Lineage (GTDB taxonomy): Bacteria > Planctomycetota > UBA1135 > UBA1135 > JALWOP01. Next base: position 5,319 of record JAQBVH010000280.1, read on the forward strand.
CCCGGACGAGGCCGGCGCCGCCCAGGTGTTCCTCGACGGACAGACCCGGT
>JAQBVH010000281.1 GCA_027623615.1 Planctomycetota bacterium
CGCGGGGCCGAGGGGCCACGCGCCCCTTGCCTGTTGAGGGGTCCTTCACGTGGGGTGGAGCTTCCCGGACCGCCGGATAAACTGGGCGTCCCCCTGGGCTCCCCTCACATGACGCAACCTTCTCAAGACGACCTGATCTTCGACTGGAACGAGGAGCCCGCTCCGGGCCACAGGATCCAGCTGGACGACGAGACCCTGCGCGACGGTCTCCAGAGTCCTTCCGCCCGTGATCCGGAGCTCTCCGAGAAGCTCGAGCTGATCCACCTGATGGACGAGCTGGGCATCGACACGGCCAACATCGGTCTGCCAGGAGCGTCCACGAAGGCTCGCGAGCACATCCTGGCCCTGTGCCGGGAGATGAAGGACCTGACGATCACGCCCAACGTGGCGTGTCGCACCTTGATCTCGGACATCGCGCCCGCGGCCGAGGTCGCGCAGGAGGTCGGCGCGCCGGTCGAGGTGTGCGCGTTCATCGGCTCGAGCCCCATCCGCCAGTACGCGGAGAACTGGGAGCTCGCCGACATGCTCAAGCTCGTGCACGACGCGGTCGCCTTCACGACGAAGGAGGGCCTGCCGTGCATGTTCGTGACCGAGGACACGACCCGCGCCCACCCCGACACCGTGCGCGCGCTCTACACGACCGCCATCGAGGCCGGCGCCAGGCGCATCTGCATCTGTGACACCTGCGGGCACGCGACCCCGAGCGGCGTGCGCAAGCTGGTCGGCCACGTGCGCGCGCTCGTCGAAGAGCTGGGCGTGGACGTGGGCATCGACTGGCACGGTCACCGTGACCGGGGCCTGGGCCTCATCAACGCGCTCGCCGCCATCGAGGCCGGCGCGACGCGCATCCATGGCACGGCCATGGGGGTGGGCGAGCGCACCGGCAACACCGAGATGGACCTGTTGCTCGTCAACCTGCAGCTGCTCGGCTGGATCGACCGCGACCTGACCAAGCTCGGCGACTACGTGCAGAAGTCGGCGGACTACGTGAAGATCCCCTTGCCGCCCAACTATCCCGTCTTCGGCAAGGATGCGTTCGAGACCTCGACCGGCGTCCACGCCGCGGCGGTGATCAAGGCCTTCAAGAAGGGCGACCACTGGCTCGCGAACCGGGTGTACTCCGGGGTGCCCGCCGACCTCTTCGGTCTCGAGCAGAACATCGCGGTCGGCCCGATGAGCGGGAAGTCGAACGTGGCCTGGGTCCTCGAGAAGCACGAGGTCGAGGCCACCGAGGAGCGCATCAACCGAGTGCTCGAGCTGGCCAAGACGACCCCGCGCCAGCTGACGGACGACGAGGTGCTGGAGGCGGCGGGCGCGTAGCGCGCCGCCTCGACCAAGCATCGTCGCGCCAAACGCGATACAGCTTGCGATGAACTCCGGAAGGGGCGCCAACTCGGGGTGGCGAGGGTCGGCAGCACGAACGTCGTGGTGTGGACGAATCAGGGTTTGCCCCCCACCAGCGGGAACGGCGAGCACAACGTCCTCCGTGAAGAGCAGGTCGAGGAGGGCGATGTCTGTGCCGCCAAGCTCGAGGCCGGGAAACTCCCCTCTCTCATCCAAGATGATCCCGATCGGGATCACAGGGACCTTCCAGGGCGGTGGAAGGGTCACGAGCACACTTGGGAGCAAGGCGCTGATCCCGATCGGGATCAACATGCGCCAAGACAACCCAGGCCCCTTCACTTCACGCGGACCTTCACCGGCGTCATCCACGAGGCGTGCTCGGCCGCGGCATCGAGCTGCTCGCGCCCGGGGTGCCCCGGTTGGCGCTCGCGGATCCGGAGCGCGTAGCGCAGCTCGATCCGCTCACCCGGCTCCAGCGTGTGCTGGAAGAAGGGGCCGAAGCGGCCGTAGTTGCGCGTGTTCCAGGTCGGATCCGGGTTGTCCGGGTGATCGTGGAAGAGGACCTCGAAGCTGCGCTCCGCGATCGGGAACCCCGCCGCGACCCAGGCCGCGTTCTGCCAGTTGTCGCCCTGGCCGCCGGTCGTGCCCTCGGGAAAGGTGTAGGTGCAGGCCTGCGCCTCCGCCACTGACTGGGCCAGACGCACCTGGAAGCCGGCGTGGGCGGGGTCGCCCTGGAGGTGGATCGGCTCGTCCGCGTGGGCAATCAACGTGATGCGGTAGTCGAGCAGCACGTGCGGCGAGCCGGGCGCAGCGTCGTAGCGCCACGTGTCCCACTCGCGCAGCTCCTCGACGACCACCTCCCCCTCCGGCGTCTTCCACTCGGCGCGCGCACAGACGCGCGCGAGGTTGGACCCGAGCCAGCCGCGGCCGCTGACCCACTCGGCGTGCTCCTGGTGCGGACGGTTGTCCTTCGGGATCGCCCAGAAGTTGTAGGTCTGGTCCCCCACCTGCGTGCGTGTCCAGCCGCAGAAGACGCCGCGGTGGTGCGGGTAGAGGCCATCCGGACCCTTGGTGAGGCACAGCTCGCCCGCGCCGTACAGGTGGGTGTAGGGACGGAAGGTGTCGTCGTGACGCTCGGGAGCCCAGGCGGTCATGTGGCGCCAGACGGCCTCGCCGCCCTTCTTCATCACCGACGAGCCGTCCTCGAGGGCGAACACGAAGCTGCCCTGGCTCCGGCCGTCGCGCGGGACGAGGGTCAGCTCGCGCTCCCCCACCTCACCTGGTTCCAGGTCGACCTCGAACCAGGCCAGCTCGACACCGACGGGTCGGCCCTCCGCGTCACGCACCGTCCGCGCCTGAACGGCGCGCTCCTGGCCGGCGCTCTTCAACGTCCCCTTCCAGTGATCGCTGCTGTTGGGCGCGAGCCCTTGCACCTGGTCCATGGCCAGCGTCACGGTCACCGGACACACCGGCGGACGAGCGACGTCACCGGGATCGACGACGAGCGTGACCTGACCGAAGGTCGGTAGGACGAGGAGCGCAGCAGGAATCAGGCGGGACCACATGGCGCCCATCTAAGCACGGGATCGTGTCGCGTGGTGAGCTGGTCGGCTCCTCCCAGGCTCACGAGAGCGGCGCCTCCCGACGAATCCGGGCTGCTCCGGATCTTCGAAGCGCGGACCGAGAACTCGGGCGGCCGGAGTGTCGCTCTCCGGCCGCGCCGCGTCGTTCAATCGACCTTGCCCGCGTCCTCGAGCAGCTTCAGCCCGGCGTCGCCGTAGGCCTTCTGCAGCGTCGTCCAGCTCTCGCCGCCGAGGACCGCGTCGAGCGCGTCGATGGCTGCGTTCAGCTCCGCCTCGGCCTCCTCGAACTGGCGCAGCTCGGACGCGGTCGGCGCGTCCCAGCTGGAGCCGAGACCCCAGGGCAGGCTGCGCACCTCTCCCGCGACGGACGGTCGCCGGTTGATGCCCTTGCCGCCGCTCTCGCCGCGCAAGGTCGTGTTGACCCCGTCGAGGTCCTTCTCGAACGCCTCGAGGGCGTCGAGCAGCGCCTTCTGCGGGTGCTCGGCGTCCTCCTCGGCGTCCGGGTCCTCCTCACGCTCGGCGATCTGACGCACCAGACCGACCTCCTCGCGCAGGTCATCGATGCGCTTGGTGGCCGCGCCGAGGCGCTCGGACAGCTTGCCCGCGCGACGGATCAGGTCGTTGCGCGCCGCGCGCGCCTCGATCGAGACGTCCACGCGCGGATCGGAGTGGATCGCGACGGTGCGCTCGGCGACGTGGTCGCCGAGGGTCACGCGCACGGTGTAGACGCCGGGCAAGACCTCGGGGCCGCCGGGCAGGTCGAGGGGGTCCTGGCTGCCGCCCCCACCTCCGCGACCGCCGCGTCGGCCAAAGCCGCCGCGGAACCCGGTCTCGCGCATGTCCCAGGTGAACCGGTTCCAACCGGGGCGCAGGTCGCGCGTCTGCTTGCGCACGGTCGTGCCTGCGGCGTCGATGTACCAGAGGGTGGCTTCCTTGTCCTCCAGCGCGTCCGCCAGCCAGACCGAGAGGCGCGCGCCGCGTTCTCGGGTCTCGCCGCGGAACTCCTCGTCGCCGGGGAAGCGCGACTCGCGCGTCTGCGCAACCCGGTACTGGTAGGCGTCCGGGATGTCGGTCATGCGCAGCTTGGCGTCCGCCTCGTCGTCCCGCGCCGCCCGCAGGGGACGGATGTCGTCGAGGATGAAGGCGCTACGGCCGAAGGTGCCGATCACGAGGTCGTGCTCACGCGGGTGGACGTGCAAGGCGGTGACCGGGCAGGTCGGCACGCCCTCGGTCCATTGCCCCCAGCTCGAGCCGCCGTCGCGGGAGGTGTAGAGACCGAACTCCGTGCCGACGAAGAGCAGCTTCGGGTCGACCGGGTCCTCCTCGATCACGTGCACGTAGCCCCAGATGTCGGGCGTGGCCAGGTCGGTCCAGGTCGCGCCGCCGTCGGTGGTCTTGAACACGTACGGCGTCCAGTTCGCGCGCCGGTGATCGTCGAGCACCACGTACGCGGTCTCCACGTCGTGCTTGCTGGCCTCGACGTGCGGGACCCAGGTGTTGCGCGGGACGCCGAACAGGCCCCCCTCGAGGCTGGTCCACGTCTCGCCCCCATCACGGGTGACGTGCAAGCGGCCGTCGTCGGTGCCGACCCAGATCGTGTTCTGGTCGAGGGTGCTCGGCGCGATCGTCATGATCGAGCAGAAGTTCTCGGCCGCGGTCACGTCCGGCGTCAGACCACCCGACTCGTCCTGACGCTGCCACTGGACGTTGTTGGTGGTCAGGTCCGGGCTGATCGTCTCCCAGGTGTTCCCGCGATCCTTCGAGCGGTGCAGGAACTGGCTGCCGTAATACACGCTGGCCGGGTCGAAGGGATCGATCGCGATACCCGCGTTCCAGTTGAAGCGCAGGTCCACGTCCTTGGGCCCGTCGGGCTGAATGCCCTTGCGCTCGCCCGTGCGCAGCTCCCAGCGCATCAGCGAGCCGCCCTGGCTCATCGCGTAGCCGCTCAGCGAGTCATCGGGCATCGGCAGGGTCGCGAAACCGTCGCCGAAGCCGACCTCGTGCCAGTGGTGGTTGCGGATGCCGCCGTTCTCCCAGACGTCGCTCGGACCGCGCCACGAGCCGTTGTCCTGCATGCCGCCGTACACGTTGTAGGGCAGCTCGTCGTCGACGTTGATGTGGTAGTACTGCGCGAGCGGCAGGTTCCTCACGAAGCGCCAGCTGTCGCCCCGGTTGCGGCTGATCGCGAGGCCTCCGTCGTTGCCCTCGACGATGTGCCGCGGGTCGGCCGGGTTGATCCACATCGCGTGGTGATCGGGGTGCACACCGGCGTAGGGGATCAGCGTCCCCCAGGTCGTGCCGCCGTCATTCGACACGAGCACGATCGACTCGAGGCTGTACACACGATCCGGATCGGAGGGGTCGACGCGAATGTCCGCGTAGTAGAAGGGCCGGGCGCCCGCGTCCCCGCGGTTGACGATGCGGAAGGTGCGCC
>JAQBVH010000282.1 GCA_027623615.1 Planctomycetota bacterium
CAGGTGTGGCGCCAAACAACACTCACGCCTCCGAAGGAGGCGTAGGCGGCCCCAACGGGGTCGCCTAGCCCGCCGCACCGGGCGCCGTGCGCCCACTCCGAGACGTCGCGTTCGCGACGGTATCAGCGCACGTGCAGGAAGGCCTCGAGCACCTGGTCCTCGCCGCACTCGCGGTCCAGGCGCTCCTCGAGGGCGGAGGCGACAAGCCACGAGCCCAAGCTCTCGCCGCGTCCGCCGGGCACCGGGCCGGTGTAGACCCGGACCTGGTCCACGAAGCCCGCGTCGAGGAATGAGGCGAGCAGCGTCGGTCCAGCCTCGAGCAGCACCCTGCGGAAGCCCTGCCTCCAGAGCCAGGCGGTCACCTCGCGCAGGTTGAGGTGATGTACGTCGTCACCGCGCAACCCGTGGACCTGAGCGCCGGCCTCGGTCAACGCGAGCGCACGTGAGCCGGAGAAGTCTGCGCCGGTCAGAGACACGACATGCACCGGACCCGCGGCTTCGCCCGGCTCCGCATGGAACAGCCGCGCGTCCGTCGGCGTACGCAGCGCCGTGTCGAGCACGACGCGCGCGGGCGGAGCCGTGATGCCCGCGCTGGGGCGAACGGTCAAGCGTGGATCGTCGGAGAGCACCGTCCCGATGCCGGTCACGATCGCGTCGACCCTGGAGCGGAGCAGGCCGACCTCTGCCTGCGAACCAGACCCGGAAATCCACCGGCCCTCCCCCACGCTCTTGGGCGGGGTGAGCTGACCGGTCAAGGTCTGCGCCCACTTGGCGATGATCCAGGGGCGCGGTCTCCGCCTGCGCTCGAAATCGTTCCAGCTCAGGAATTGCGGGCTGGTGTTCTCGAGGGGCGAGGCCTCCAGCACGATCACCTCGAGACCCGCCGCGCGCAGCTGCTCGATGCCCTTGCCCCGATGGCGAGGGTCCGGGTCGAAGCTCCCGACGACCACGCAGCCGATGCCTGCCGCGAGGATGGCCTCGGTGCAGGGCGGAGTCTTGCCCTGGCTGGAGCAGGGCTCGAGGGTCACGACCAGCGCGTCCCAGCGCTCGAGCGGCACGCCGCTCTCTCGCGCCGCGCGCAGGGCATCCACCTCGGCATGCTCCTGGCCCCACACGCGGTGGTAGCCGCGCGCGACGACCTCACCAGCGGCGAGGACGGCGGCGCCGACACAGGGGTTCGGAGCCACCTCAAAGCGGTGGGCACGGGCCTCGACGCCGAGCTCGGCGAGGAGAGCCCCCAGGGATTGGGCGTCGAGGGGTTGGGTGAGTCCGGCCACGTGGAGTTCCTTCCGCAACATCCTAGTCGGCCAGGACGGCTTGGTCCCTAGTGCTCAGCTCCGGGTTCTGCGAAGGAAGCACCAGGGAAGCACCTGGGGGGCCTTCCCTCCGGGCGCCCGCGACCGGAGAATGTTTGCCCTCGAAACTCGTCCTGTCCGCCCGAACCCCACTCCTCCCCATGAGCAAGGCCCCCCTTCGCGTGGCCGTGACCGGTGCTGCCGGCCAGATCGGCTACTCGCTCCTGTTCCGTATCGCAGCCGGCGAGATGTTCGGCCCCGACCAGCCCGTCATCCTGCAGATGCTCGAGATCCCGGTCGAGGCGGCCATGACCTCCCTCAGCGGGGTCGCCATGGAGCTCGATGACTGCGCCTTCCCGCTCCTCCAGGGAATGGTGCTGACGAGCGATGCCAACGAGGCCTTCAAGGACGCCAACTGGGGCCTGCTCGTCGGCTCGAAGCCCCGCGGTCCCGGGATGGAGCGCGGCGATTTGATCCGCGAGAACGGCCCGATCTTCACGGGCCAGGGTCGAGCGATCAACGACCACGCCGCCAGCGACGTGCGCATCGCCGTGGTCGGTAACCCGTGCAACACGAACTGCCTGATCGCCATGCACGCAGCCAAGGACGTGCCGAACGAGCGCTTCAGCGCAATGACACGCCTCGACCAGAACCGCGCCCAGGCCCAGCTCGCCCAGAAGGCGGGCGTTACGATCACCGCAGTCGAGAACACCCTGATCTGGGGCAACCACTCGGCCACCCAGGTGCCCGACTTCAAGAACGCGACGATCAATGGCATCAGCGCCATCGAGGCGATCGGTGATGAGGACTGGTGCAAGGGCGAGTTTTTCGCGACCGTCCAGAAGCGCGGCGCCGCGATCATCGCGGCCCGCGGCAAGTCCTCGGCCGCCTCGGCGGCCAGCGCCCTGATCGATCACGTGCGCGACCTGAGGGTGGCCACCAAGCCCGGCAACTGGAACTCGGTCTGCGTCCCCTCGGACGGTAGCTACGGCGTCCCGGAAGGGCTGATCAGCTCCTTCCCGGTCCGCGCCGATGGCGAGGGCAGCTACGAGATCGTGCAGGGCGTCGAGCTCGACGACTTCCTACAGCAGAAGCTGCAGGCCACCGTCGACGAGCTGGCAGGCGAGAAGGAACTCGTGGCCGATCTGCTCGGCTGAGGTCCTGGCGTAGGCGGCCCCAACGGGGTCGCTAGCGGATTCGACGCAGGCGGGGCGCCCAGGGTGCCCCGCCTGCGGTCGCTGCGGCGGCGAGTGACTCAGTCGGCCAGGCGGCCGGCCATCCCGAAGGCGCCCGCCTCGTCGACGATCACGTCGCGGGTCGTCCCCACGAGTCCCTTGGGAGCCCTCAGCGAAACGGCCATCCCGGTCAGGGTGCGGCCGAGGAGCACGCGCTCGTCGCGCTCGGAGAGCGAGTCGAGGAACGCCGGCAGGGTCTTGCCGATCTGGGCCTCGAAACGACGACGCTGCACACGCTCGGAGACGGCCAGCAGGCGCTGGTTGCGCTCCTTCTTGACGACATCGGCCACGTCGTCGACGTGGTCGTCGGCGCGGGTACCCGGGCGCGGGTCGTACTTGAAGATGTAGTTCACGAGGAATTGCTGCTCCTCGAGGAAGGCCTCGGAGCCCGCGAAATCCGCGTCGCTCTCTCCGCAGAACCCGACGATCCAGTCCGAACCCAGCTCGATGTCCGGAACGACCTCCCGCAGCAGGTCAGCGCGTCGGCGGTAGAGGTCGAGGGTGTAGCCACGCTTCATGCGCTTGAGCACCTCATCGGACCCCGCCTGGGCCGGCAGGGGCAGGAACCTATCGACCTTGGACAGGTCGCGGATCGCCTCGGCAAGGGGCCGGGTCACGTAGGCCGGGTGCAAGGTGATCAGGCGGATGCGTTCGAGCCCTTCGATCGCCTGCATACGCTCGAGCAGGTCGGCCAAGCTCGGACGCCCCTGCCGACCGCGGTAGGTCGGCTGGCCGGGACCGGGCTTGTCGAAGTCCTCGCCGTAGCTGTTCACCGTCTGGCCGAGCAAGGTCAGCACCTGCACGCCCTGGCCGACGAGCCACTCGGCCTCTTGGGCCAGGTCCTCGATCGGCCGCGAGCGCACGCGCCCGCGGGTCGTCGGCACGATGCAGTAGGTGCAGTTCAGGTCGCAGCCGCGCATCACGGCCAGATAGGCGTGGTTGCCTCCGCGGTAGGCCTCACCCTCGCGGTCGACGATGACGTCCTCCTCCATGTCCGTGGCGAGCAGGCGCATCTCCTTGGGGAGCAGCCCCGGCGTCTGCCGGCGGACGCGCACTTCCTCGACCAGGCGCGGCAGGTGGTGGAACTGCCGTGTGCCTGCGACCAGGTCCACGTGCGCCGCGCGTTGGAAGGCCTCCGCTTCGACCCGCTGCGCCATGCAGCCCATCAAGCCGATGACCAGGTCGGGGCGCTTCTCCTTGGCGCGCTTGAGCTCCCCTACCCAACTCCAGGTGCGCTCCTCGGCGTGATCGCGCACCGAGCAGGTGTTGAACAGCAGCACGTCCGCCTCGTCCATCGAATCGGTCACCCCGTAGCCAGCGCGCTGGAAGCGACCCTCGACCAGCTCGGAGTCGTACTTGTTCATCTGGCACCCGAAGGTGACGACGTGCACCTTGGGGGCCTCGTGATCGGGCGCGTCGGCGCTGGACTGGTGGCGGGTCGTGGACATGGAGGGCGCTCAAGCGGCCGCGCAGTTTGCCAGAGACGGACCCTCCTGGCACCCTGCCCAGCATGGACCCGAGCTGGAACGAGTACCCCGCTGCCGTGGACGGCGATCCCGTGCTGATCGAGTTCGACGAGGCCGCCAGCGAACCCCAGCTGCGGGAGGAGCTGCCCGCCCTCGCTCGGATCGAGATCGAGGTCATTGCTCCGGATGAGCGCAGACTCCCGAGCCCCATGGAGCTGCGGGCCCTCGACCATGAGCAGGCCCAGCTCGAGGACCTGCTCGCCAAGCACGGGACCGGCGCTCGCGTCATCGCCCGGGTGACCGGGCTCGGGGCGCGCGAGATGGTCCTCGCGGAGCCGGAGGTCGGCCGAGCAGGCTTCGTCTTGCGCAAGTGGCAGCGCAAGATCGAGCGAGAGATGAACGTCCGGTCGGCCGAGGACGGCTGGAGCTTCTTCGATCAGTACGTCTGGCCCGGCGCCGCGCAGCGCGACTGGATCCAGGCCCGCGACGCCGTGGCTGACGCGCTGGACCAGGGCGCGGACCCGTCCGGCAGCGCGCGCTTGCGCCTGGGCGACGGTTCAGCCCTGGAGGTTGCTCTTGATCCCGGGGCGATCACGGAGGTCCTCGCGACCCTGCCCGAAGAGGCTGCCTGGACCCTGGAGTGGTGACCCGCTGACCGTCCGCGCGGTCGGAAGCACCGCTCTCAACATGTCCTGGGCAAGACGTCGAGAATGCAAACCCACGTGCGGGACCACGCCTAGCATTGACCGTTGTGAGCACCGTCGAGCCACTTGGGGCGCGACTCATCACCAACCCCTCTCAGACGACCATGAAACCGTTGCACCTGATCGCGCTGGCCTGCGCCGCGCTCCTGACCTCAACCGCCGACGCCCAGGACCGCCGCCGGGGAGGCGGGGATGACGAAGCCCGTCCGACCCGCGCCGAGCTGCTCAAGCGCTTCGACAAGAACAAGGACGGCGAGCTCGACGAGGCCGAGCGCGCCGCGATGCGCAAGGCGATGGTAGAGGCGCGCAAGAAGGTCGACGACAAGGGCAAGAATGGCGCCGGCGACGACAAGGGCAAGAATGGCGCCGGCGGCGACAAGGGCAAGAATGGCGCCGGCGGCGACAAGGGTAAGAATGGAGCCGGCGAAGATCGGATCCCCGAGGGCCTGCTGAAGCGCTTCGACAAGGACGGCGACGGCAAGCTCAACGAAGAGGAGCGCGGGGCCCTGCGCAAGGCCATCGGCGACCGCCGCGGCGGCGACCAGGGCAAGCGGGGTGGCAAGGGCAAGGGTGGCGACGGCCCCCCGCCCCGTCGCCGTGGTGGCGACCAGGGCAAGCAAGGCGGCAAGGGCAAGGGCGGCGACGACAAGTAGCTCCTG
>JAQBVH010000283.1 GCA_027623615.1 Planctomycetota bacterium
CTGATCGGCTGCGGCGGCCAGGTCGTGCCGCCCGCCGGCTGGCTCCAGCGCTGCTACGACCACGTCCACGCCGCGGGCGGCCTGTGCGTCGCGGACGAGGTGCAGGTCGGCTTCGGCCGCGTTGGCACCCACTGGTGGGCCTTCGACGAGCAGGCCGCGACGCCGGACCTGGTCACCCTCGGCAAGCCGATCGGCAACGGGCACCCCCTCGGGGCGGTCATCACGCGTGCCGAGATCGCCGAGGCCTTCGACGGCGGGATGGAGTGGTTCAACACCTTCGGCGGCAACCCGGTCTCGTGCGCGGTGGGCATGGCGGTGCTCGACGTGATCGAGGAGGAGGGGCTGCGCGAGCGCGCGACCCGCGTCGGCGCGCGCCTGATGGAAGGCATGCGCTCCCTCGCAAGCGATCATCCTCTGATCGGTGAGGTGCGTGGCCGAGGCCTCTACCTCGGCGCGGAGCTCGTTCTCGATCCAGAGACGCGCGAACCCGCCGGCGCCCACGCCTCCTACGTCGCGGACCGCATGAAGGCCAAGGGTGTGCTGATCAGCACCGACGGCCCGCACCACAACGTGCTCAAGATCAAGCCGCCGATCGTCTTCGACGAGGAGGATGCGGCGCGGTTGCTCGCAGCGCTGAGAGAGGTCCTGTGCGAATCTGCGCTCCAAGCATCTGCCCCCTGACGGGCTCGGCCGTACGGTAGTTTTTGACAGGTTGGCCGTTCCGAGCTAGCTTCAACCTCAGGATCAATTCCCGGTCCAAGAAGGAGAGAGTCACAATGAGAAACGCTCGCATTCGGAGAGAGAGAGAAAACAGCCTAGGCTGCCGCATTCTCGGTTGCGCCGCCTTGGTCACGTTCGCCAGCATCGCCAACGGTCAGCAATTGGTCCCAGTCCTCACAGGCTTGGACACACCGGTCGGCATGACCTCGTGGCCTGGCAAATACATTTTCGGGCTTTACGGTTGTGGCGGAAACCAACCAAAAGTCCTCCGCATCGACAGCGCCACTCCAGACATGCTCGCCGCCGACATGAGCAGCCAGCTGGGAATGGGGCCAGTCTCTTGGCCACAGAACTCACTTCATGGAGTCGCACAGGACTGCGATGGCGAGATCTATCTCATCAGAGTGATTCCACCCAGCACGGGCGATCCTCTGCTCACCAACGGCACGCTCTTCAAGGTGGTTCCCTGATGAGATGGCCGGCAACTCTCGCCCTGTCTCTCACCTTGGCCCTCTCGTCACGAGCGGCTGGGCAATGGAGTGTCTCGAACCTGTCCGTCGCGAGGTGCAAGTTGGCCGTCGCGACGATTGGTGATCGAGCCTTCTTCGCGGGCGGTACCGGGAACCTACCAGGCCCTGTGAACAAGGATGTCGTCGACATCTACGAGGCCTCCACCGACTCGTGGACCGTGGGGACTCTCAGTCTTCCTCGGTACTACTTGGGAAGTGCTAGCACTGCCCGATATGTGGCGTTTGCAGGTGGAGACCTGGGGTTGAACGACGTTACGGGTCGGATCGACGTCTTCGACGGGCAGACTGGAACCTGGGCGGAGAGCAATCTCCCGGTCCCGGTGAGCACTCCAGGCGGAGTAGGTGTCGGAGACTACCTCTTGTTCGCCGGTGGCTACGATGGCCTGACCGGGACCAGAAGGGTCCAGATTCTCCATCCGGAGTCGGGGTTGTGGAAGACGCGTAAGATCAAGGGCGGCGATCGATCACTAATCGCCGCAGTATCTGACGGTAGCCGGGCCTTTTTTCTGGGCGGAAGCTCCTGGTCCCAGCCTCCCGGGACCGACATCGTCAACATCTACGACTCAGAGACGGACACCTGGGACTGGACGACGATGCCGTTCATCCGGGAACTCCCGTCAGCCACCGTGCTCGACGGCAAGGTCTACATCTCCGGCGGCTGGTTCGGGATCGGCTTCATGGACGTGTACGACATCAGCCAGGGCACCTGGTCGTCGGTCTCCGTTCCCACGGACACGGCCCGCCCGAGCCTCACCTCGGTCGGCCCCTACGTCCTGCACGTCTCCGGCGTCAGCTACAACAACCACCTGCCTGGCACGATCGACCTCTACTCGACGTTGACCGGCCGTTGGCGCCAGTACGACCAATCGGTCGCGCCCTTCTTTCGCAACGCCGTGACCATCGAGGACCACACCGTCCTCATCGCCGGCGGTCCGCTCTCTGGCGGAAGCGCGACGAACGTCGTCGACGTCCTGCGCGTCGCCCCGCTCGGGTCGCCCTATTGCACTCCGGCCAACGGCAATTCGACCGGCCAGTCCGCCACCTTGAACGCCTTCGGCAGCCCGGCCGCCCACGAGGATCTGGTCACGTTGACCGCCGCGGGCCTCCCCGCGGGCATGCCGAGCCTGCTCCTGACGAGCCAGACCCAGGGCTTCGTCCCGAATGTGGCCGGCAGCCAGGGGAACCTGTGCCTCGGTGGCCAGATCGCACGCTTCATCAGCGACCTCACGACCGCCAACGGCCAAGGCGAGGCCTACTTCGACCCCGTCCTCAGCGCGATTCCCATCGGAGGCGGCTACCAGGTGCAAGCTGGCGAGACCTGGAACTTCCAGGTCTGGTACAGGGACCTCAACCCGGGAACCACCTCCAACCTGACGGACGGCCTGAGCCTGGCCTTTCAGTGAGCGTTCGCGAACGGGCGGGCAAGATTCTCAGCCAACGATCCACGCTCGTGTGACCAGGGTGCCAATGCTGGCGGGTCAGACCTCGAGCATCGCCTTGATCACGCCCGTCTCGGGCTTCGTCCAGGAGTCGAAGTTGGCGACCGCGCCTTCGAGGTCCGAGCGGTGGGTGATCATGCACGAGGGTTCCACGCTGCCGTCGCGCAGGGCGTCGATCACCTTCTGGAAGTCCTCGTTCGTCGCGTTGCGGCTGGCGCGCAGGTCGAGCTCGCGCTTGTGGAGCTCGGTGTGCAGGAAGGTCAGTTCCTTGGTCGTCAGTCCGACGTAGACCAGACGCGCGCTGTGGGCGCAGAGCTGGATCGCCGCGGCCATCGAGCCGTTGTGACCGGTGGCGTCGATGACCACCGTCGGGAAATCGCCGCCGGTCATCTCGGAGAGGCGCTCGCGCGCGCCCTCACCCGCGAGGAGCGTCTCCTTCCCCCCGAGGGTGCCCGTCCAGAAGTCGAGGCGACTCTGGTTCATGTCCATCGCGATCACGCGACCGCCCGCCTGGCGAGCGAACTGGAGCACGCCGAGACCGATCGGACCGGCGCCGATGACGAGCACGTCCTCGCCCGGCTCGATCTCGGCGCGCCGCACCGCGTGGGCGCCGATGGAGAGGCACTCGACCAGGGCCATCGAGTCGAAGTCGAGGCCCTGCGCGACGATCAGGTTGCGGGTCGGCACGGGCAGGTACTCGCGCATCCCCCCGTCTGCGTGCACGCCGAGGACGCAGATGTTCTGGCAGCAGTTCGTGCGCCCGCGTTTGCACGCGACGCACTGCATGCACGCGACGTAGGGCACGACCACGACCCCGTCGCCCACGTTCAGGCCGCTGCCCGCTGGCGCCTCGACGATCTCGCCGCCCAGCTCATGGCCGAGCACGCGCGGGTAGCTGAAGAAAGGCTGCTGGCCCTGGAAGGCGTGCAGGTCCGTGCCGCACACGCCGACCCGGCGGACGCGCACGAGCGCTTCCCCCTCGGCGGCGACGGGACGGTCCGTTTCGATCAGGCGAATCTGGTGAGGCTCAGGGCAAAGGACGGCGCGCATACCCAAGAGCTTAGGTCACCGCCAGGCTCACCGGGCAGCGGCGAGGGTCGATTCGACGTCCGAAGCGAGGCCCGCGAGCGCAGCTTCGAGAGCCTCGGCCAACCCCTCGAGCCCCGCCAGGCTCGCGGCGGGATAGAGCACCCGATCAGCGAGGACGTCCGCGACACCGCCGGCGGCCCACGCCGCCTGGTAACGCTCGAGGACACCCGCGTCATCGCCCTGCGTCCGCCCGCGGTAGACCGCGAGGAAGGCGGCGAAGGCGGTCGTCAGGCCCGGCGGCAACGACCCCGTGCGCGTGACGTGGTCGCGCATCGCTGGCAGCAAGCGCACATGCACCTTCGCGTGGCTGTTCAGGAGGATCGCGTCGAGGCGGTGGTCGAGGAACGGGTTCGCGAAGCGCTCGAGGACGTCGTCGACGTAGGCGGAGAGCTCAGCGGGATCACCCGCGAGGGTCGGCAGGATCTCCGCGCGCAGGCAGTGCTCGAGGAACGCGCGCTGCACGGGGTGCTCGAGGGCGTCGGCCACATGGGTCAAGCCCGCGAGCAAGCCGGTGAACACCAGGCACGCATGCCCGCCGTTGAGGCAACGCACCTTGCGTTCGCCGATTGGTTTCAGATCCGCGACCGACACGACCCCCGGGTGCTCGCAGGGCAACCAGTCGACCAGGTCCTGAGCGTTTTCGAGGGCCCAGTAGAGGTAGGGCTCCGAGCTGATCGCGAGCGGGTCCTCGTCCGTCGGCGCCTTCGACACGATGCGATCGACGAGGTTATTCACGAAGCGCACGCGCGCGTCGAGCCACTCCGGGAAGCCGTCGCTCCCCCACTCGTCGGCATGCCGCAGTACGAGTTCGCGCAAGCGATCGCCGTTCGCCTCGACCAGCTCCGTGGGCACGACCCAAAGGTTTGCCCCGTCAGTGTCCCCGAGTTCATGGAAGCGGCGCAAGAGCAGCGCGGCAACCTTGGCGGCGAAGGGCTCGGGCGCGGGGTTCGGCGCGGAAGCGACCTCCCAGGTCATCCCCGCCTCCGTAGCGTTCGTGACGATCAGGCGCAGGTCAGGGCTCGAGGCGATCGTGCGCAGCCGATTCCAGTCCTGGTAGGGATCGCAAGCCTCCGTTATCGCCGTGTTCGTCAGGCGCTCATCGAACGTCGTACCACCGGCGAGGCCGCGCAGCGCGTGCCCGTAGCGCAGCTCGCGGCCGCGCAGGACCTCGACGCTGCGGCCGCGGGTCAGGCCGCTGACGATCAAGGGCATGTCGCTGCCGCTCTGGTGCAGCAGCCAATCGAGAAAGCCGCGCAAGAACGCGCCGGTGCCGAGCTGGAGGATCATCGGTCGACCCCAGCGTCACCGGCGAGCGCGCGCTCCACGTCTTCGCGGGTCGCGCGGGAGGTGTCGCCCGGTGTCGCCGCGACCAGGGCCGCGAGGGCCACGCCACGGGCGAGGGCCTGCGCGTCCGTTTCCTCCGCGAAGAGTCCATCGAGCACGCCCGCCGCGAAGCCATCGCCGCTGCCGACCCGGTCGAGCACCTCCACGTCGCACGCGCTCGCAAGGGTCAGCTCGCCTTCACGCCACAGGTACCCGCCGAGGCGGTGCCGGTTCGCGCTGTCGACGCGCCGCA
>JAQBVH010000284.1 GCA_027623615.1 Planctomycetota bacterium
CGGTCAGGTGCTCGGTGTCGAGCTCGAGGGTGGTGAGCGCCTGGAGGCCGACGCGGTGCTCGCGACCTGCGACCCGAAGCAGACCCTCGAGCGGCTGGTCAGCCCGGTGCACCTCTCCCAGCGCGAGGCGCACCACATCCGCAACTTCCGCGCCCGCGGTACGACCGCGGTCGTGCACCTGGCCCTGAGCGGCGCGTTGGAGTTCTCCTCGCGCCCGGGTCAGAGCTTCGGTCGTGCGCGGCTCGTCACGACCCTCGACGACCTCGAGCGCTCCTTCGACGGGATCAAGTACGGCGAGGTGCCGGCGCGTCCGGCCCTCGAGGTCAGCGTGCCGAGCCTCACGGATCGTTCCCTCGCGCCCGATGGTGGGACGGTGGTCTCGATCCTCGCGAGCTTCGTGCCCTACGACCGCAAGGAGGGCTGGGACGACGCAGGCCGTGAAGCCCTGGGCGACATGGTCGTCGACACCCTGGCCGCATGGGCGCCGAGCGTACGTGATCGCATCGTCGGTCGCGACGTGCTCACGCCCGTGGATCTGGAGACGCGCTACGGCACGACGGGTGGGCACATTCACCATGGCGAGCACGCCCTCGATCAGCTGCTGCTGCGCCCGACGCCGAGCGCCTCGCGCTACCTCGGCCCGATCGGCGGGCTGTACCTGGGCGGCAGCGGCAACCACCCCGGCGGCGGGCTCACCGGGCTGCCCGGCTGGCTGTCGGCGGGGACGCTGATGGGGTGAGCGTGGGAGTACGCTGCCGTACTCCCGGCACCGGACTCCCACGCAACTCAGGCCTTCGTGATGGCGGGCTCGGCAGATTCCTCGTCGTCGACGGGCAGGCCGCGGGACATGCGCCAGAACTCGGCCACAGCTTCCTCCGCGCGGTGCAGAAGCGTGCCCTCGGGGTAGTGACCGTCCTCGTCCGCCTTGCCGGCGACCATGCCGGTGAAGACCTCGAGGGCGTCCTGGATCGTCTCGACAGCCCACACGTGGAACGTGCCGACGCGGCAGGCCTCGACGATGTCCTGACGCAGCATCAGGTCGCGCCGGTTTGCGGCCGGGATGATCACGCCCTGGTCACTGGTCATGCCCGCGTCCTGACAGGCGTCGTAGAAGCCCTCGATCTTCTCGGTGGCGGCGCCGATCGGTTGGATGTGTCCGTGCTGGTCGATCGCGCCGGTCATGGCCACCGACTGGGCCAGCGGCACACCGGTCAGCGCCGACAGCAGGCAGCAGGTCTCCGCGCCGGAGGCCGAGTCTCCGTCGATGCCGCCGTAGCTCTGCTCGAACGCGATCGAGGCCGAGAAGGCGAGGGGGTGGTGCACGCCACGCAACAGGTAGCGCAGGAGTCCGCCCAGGATCGCAAAGCCCTTGGTGTGGATCGCTCCCGACAGATGCGCCTCGCCCTCGATGTTCACCGTTCCGCGAGTCCCGGGTCCGATCGTCGCCGTGATGCGCGCCGGGAAGCCGTAGGTCAGCGGGCCGGCGTGGGTCGTCGCGAGGCCGTTGACCTGACCAACGACGCCGCCCTGGGTGTGGATGCGGATGACCCCGTCTGCGATCGCTTCGCGAAACTTGCGGGCGGGGAGGTCGCCGCGGCGCTTCGTGCGCTGCACGGCGCTGCGCACATGCGTGGCCTCGACTGTGTCTGCGCCCGACTTGGCTGCGAGGAAGGCGCCCTCGCGCGCGAGGTCGAACAGGCGGCTCATCCGGGTGGACAGGCGGTCGCTCCGGCCTGCGACGCGGGCGCCGTGCTCCGCAAGGGCTGCCAAGGCCCCCGCCGAGAACGGGGAAAGCCCCTCGCTCTCGGCCAGACGCGCGAAGACCCGGGCGTAGGCGTGCACGTGCTCCGGTGAGACCTTCATGCTCAGGTCGAAGTCCGCCAGCACCTTGAACAGGTTGGGGAAGTCCGGGTCCCGCGAGTCGAGGGCGCCGTACATGCCCGGGTCACCGATCAGGACGACCTTGACCTGGATCGGGATCGGCTCGGGCATGAGGACCGCGCTCGAGCCGAACAGGAGCGACTCCTGGGGGCTGATCTCGAGCAGGCCGGTGCGCAGGGTGCGTACGAGCACCTGCCAGGCCCCCGGGGCGCTCAACAGGTCGCGCGCCTCGAGCACGAGGAAGCCGCCGTCCGCTCGCAGGAGCGCGCCCGCGTGGATCATCAGGTGGTCGGAGTGGGCGCCACCCCCGGGCAGGACCTGGCGGTCGATGGTGCCGAGCAGCTGCTGGAGCGTCGGCTGGGTCTCGATCAGGACCGGGCAGCCCTCGCCGGGGTCGTGGGGCGAGATCAGGTTGACCCGGTAGAGGCGCGTCAGGTCGTGGCCCTCGCCGAGCGCGCCGAGCTGGTTCGAGACCACGTCCTCGACGATGCCGTCCACGAAGCAGGCAACGGCTTCGCTGGGGAACTGCTCCTTGATGCGGCGCACGGAGAAGTCGAGCACGGAGCGGGCCTCATCCTCGATCAGCGTGCGCAGCGTCGCGCGGTGCTCCTCGCGGGCCTCGGCGAGCTTCTGGTTGAGCTCTCCGAGGCGCTGACCGAACTCGTTCGACTTCTGGCGCAGCGCCTGCACCTCGTCGGTGCTGAGCTTGCCCTCCGCGACGAGCTCCTGGATGCGCTCGGGTGGCGCGGGCTCGCCCTCGAGGACCGGCAGGATCATCGGCTGGGCGCCGCCCGCAGCCTGGACCATCACCAGGGCGAGGTCGTTCTCCGCGAGGTCCTTCTCGAAGGGCCCGCCGAGCGCCTGCATGCGCTCCTGGAGGTGACGCTCGAGCTCACCGCGGCGGGCCTTCATGCCGTCCGACCCGAGGGATGGAATCAGCTCGGCCGACAGGAAGCGGATCAGCTCGTCGACCTCGGTCTGGAAGACCTTGCCGCGGCCGCGCGGCACGCTGATCAGGCTCGGTCGGTCGGGCCGCGTGAAGTTGCGCACGTAGCAGCGGTCGTCGGCGAGCTCACAGGTGGGGGAGACCTCGTCGAGCAGGCGCCGCACCAGGTCCGCACGGCCGGTGCCGGTCAGCCCGCGCACGTAGATGTGCTGACCGGGTGCGCGGGTCTCCAGGCCGAAGCGCAGGGAGTCGATCGCGTCGTCCTGACCGACCAGCCCGTGCAGGGGCTCGAGGTCAGCGGTCGAGGCGGCGCCCACCCAGTCCAACGGGCACGCCCAGCGCAGGTCCTCGGGGGTGACTCGACAGCGGGAGCGAGTGTCGGGAGCAGACATGCGGCGGATTGTACGTGGGCTGCCGAGCGCCGGGCGGCTCGCGCCGCGGTCGCCGCGGGGGCGTCACTCCGCCGACGGGCAGGTCTCCTCGAGCGGGCATGTGTCGCAGTGCGGGGCCCGGTGCTTGCACAGGGTCTGGCCGTGGGCGCGCAGGAGGTCGTACGCCCGCCGTAACCAGGGCGCCTGCCCTGTCCACGCCTCGAGTGCGGCGACCCCGGTCCGGTAGGTCTTCGCGTAGTCGCCGAGGTCCTCGGCGAACCCGAGGCGCACGAGGACACGCAGGCCGTTCGACTCGAGGGCGGGCACCGCGTGGGCGCCGGTGAACAGCAGGACCTTGTCCGCACCCGGCGCTCCGATGCCGGGGAAGCGCTTCAGCGCCGCGCGGGCCTTGGGCAGGGGCAGGGACAGCGCGGCCTGCAGGTCGCCGTCGAAGTGCTGCTCGACCAGCTCGCCGATCGCGCGCCACTTCCCGACGCGCAGCTCGGCGTGGGGCCCGCCCTGCTCGGCGATCTCGCGCAGCGCCTCGCGCCGGCACCCGAGCAGGCCATCCGCCGTGAGTCCCGTGGCCTTGCGCAGTGCGCGGTAGGCCGCGGCGCGCCGCTCGTCCGAGACGAGGTAACCGGCGTTCTCCCAGAGCACCCACTCGAGGGCCTTGCGCGGGAGGCGCCGCTGCGGCGCCCCGTGCAGGGCCTCCAGCTGGTCGAGGACGTCGCTGAGTTCGAGCATCGACGGTCCGCAATACGGTGTCGCACACCAAGCCACGCCGCACCACAAGAAAGTGCCGCACCAACCTCACGGTGGTGCGGCACTCGCTTGGGGTGGAGCATCACATGGTGTGCGACACCGTATTGCGGTCAGGCGGTGCCGGCGGCCTTCTTCTTGGCGCGCTTGCGGTCGACCTCGCCCAGCATGCGCTTGCGTAGGCGCAGGGTCTTGGGGGTCACCTCGAGCAGCTCGTCGTCCTCGATGTACTCCAGGGACTCCTCGAGGCTCATCACCTTGGGCGGGGTGAGCTTGACGTTGTCGTCGCGGCCGGAGGCGCGCATGTTCGTCAGCTTCTTCGCCCGGCACACGTTCAGTTCGAGGTCGCCGGTGCGGTTGTTCTCGCCGACGATCATGCCCTCGTAGACGGCGTCGCCGGTGTGGGTGAAGAACTTGCCGCGGTCCTGCAGGCCGTCGAGGGCATAGGCGATCACCTCACCCTGCCGGTCGCTGATCAGGACCCCGTTCGTGCGACGCGGGATCGGGCCGCCGTCGTGGCCCCAGCGCTCGAAGACGTGGCTGAGGACCGCCTCGCCCTGACTCAGGGTGAGCAGCGCGGTCCGGGCGCCGATCAGTCCGCGCGCGGGGATGATGAACTCGACCCGGCTCAGGCTACCGAGCGCGTCCATGTGAGTCATCTCACCCCGACGCCGGCCGAGGTATTCGATGATGCGCCCGGCGTTCTCGGTGGGCACCTCGACGCTGGCGCGCTCGTAGGGCTCGCAGCGCCGCCCTCCCAGCTCCTTGAGGATCACGACCGGCTTGCCGACCGCGAACTCGTAACCCTCACGGCGCATGTTCTCGATCAGCACCGATAGGTGCATCACGCCGCGGCCCTTGACCTCGAACGAGTCCGCCGACCCGGTCCCCGCTAGCTGGAGGGCGACGTCGCGCAGGGCTGCACGCTCGAGGCGCGCCAGGATCTGGCGGCTGGTGACGAACTTGCCCTCCGTCCCTGCGAAGGGCGAGGTGTTCACGCAAAACTCCATCGAGATCGTCGGCTCGTCGATCGCGATGGCGGGCAGGGGCTCGGGGTGCTCGGGGTGGCAGAGCGTGTCACCGATGTCCAGGTTCTCGATGCCGGTCACGACGGCGATGTCGCCCGCGGGCACCTCGTTCACGGCGACCCGATCGAGGCCTTCGTAGCGGAACAGATTCTTGATCGCCACCAACGGTCCACCGTCCCGGTCCGGGTGGGTGATCATGTAGCGCCCGTCCCGGCGCAGGGTGCCGCGTTCGACCCGGCCGACCGCGAGGCGACCCAGGAAGTCGTCGTGGTCGAGGGTCACCGCCTGGAAGCGCACCGGTGCGTCGTTGTCGGCGGGGGGTGCGGGCACCTTGTTCAGGATCAGCTCGAACAGCGG
>JAQBVH010000285.1 GCA_027623615.1 Planctomycetota bacterium
CGCAGGAGGCGTCGGTGGCCCGAGCAGGTTCGCGCGGCCGCGGGTGGGGGCCAGTTCCTTGTCGGGGTCACCCCCCGGGTGATCCACACCGGGGCCTGACGTCCCCCGAACCACGCGTCGTGGTCGCGACTGCTACGCTGGGGCCATGTCGTTCTCCGCGCTCCTGCTCCTGACTGCCCTCTCGGTCGACGATCCGCTGCCGGCCCCGGATCCGGCCATCACGGCCGAAGCCCTCTCGCACCACCTGCACTTCCTGGCCTCGGATGAGCTGCAGGGGCGGGGGGCCTGCACGCCGGAGAGCGCGCGCACGAGCGCGTACCTTGCCAAGGCGTTGGAGCGCGCCGGGGTCGCGCCTGCGGGCGACGAGGGCAGCTACTTCCAGTCGGTGCCGCTGCTCTACACCGAGTTCGCGGATACGCCGGTCCTGATCCTCGGCGAGACGACCCTCGATCGCTACGGCGAACAGTTCGTGGTGCGCTTCCAGGGAGCGCCCGAATCGGTCCGTGGTCTGACGGTGGTCGTCGTCCAGGAAGAAGCGGACCTGCCCGCCGAGCCCGACCCCAAGGTCGCGTTGGTCGTGCAGTCGTCTCGATCCAAGGGGCTGCGCTGGCTCGAAGAGGCGGGCCAGGAGAACGGCGCAGGCTGGGGCCTCATCCTGCGCGTCCTGCCGACCCGCGAGGCGGGCAGCCCTCAGGGTGTCCCCCGCCCGGGGATCAGCACCCCCGAGGGCGCCGCCGCGCCGCTGCCGGAGATGGTGACCGTCTACGGCGAGTGGGCCGAGCGGCTGTGGGACGGGGAGGTCGAGACCGTCGCGCTCGTGTGCAACGGCGAGCAGAAGCTCGTCCCGGAGCGCAACGTGGTCGGCCTCGTGCGCGGCGCGGGCACGGCCGACAGGCCCGAGCTGGCTGACGAGGTGATCGTCCTCAGCGCCCACTTCGATCACGTCGGAGTCGCCCCGGGGGATCCCGAGTCCGGCGAGGACCTGATCCGCAACGGCGCCGACGACGACGCGAGCGGCACGGCCGTGCTGCTCGAGCTGGCGGAGGCCTTCGCGGCGGGCGACAAGCCTGCGCGGACGATCCTGTTCCTGTTCTGCGCCGCCGAGGAGCGCGGCATGCTCGGCACGTACTACTTCGCGGACCATCCGACCGTCCCCCTCGAGTCGATCGTCTGCAACCTCAACCTCGAGATGCTGGGGATGCCCGACCCGATCATGGACGGGCCGGGGCTGCCCTGGTTGACCGGCTTCGAGCGCTCGAACCTGGGGCCCGAGATGGTCCGTCACGGCCTGTCCGTGGGGGAGGATCGTCGACCGGAGATGAACTTCTTCCAGCGTTCCGACAACATTGTCTTCGTGCGCAAGGGCATCGTCGGGCAGACCCTCTCGACGGGCGGGGCCAACCCGAACTACCACCAGGTCACGGACGAGGTGGAGACCATGGACTTCGCCCACATGCACGCCTGCGCCCTGATCGCCCACGGGGCGGCGCGCCTGCTCGCCACGGGACAGATCACGCCGAAGTGGAACGAGGGCGAGCCCAAGCTCGGCCGTTAATCCCGTTTGCGGCGACGCCAGGTCCGCGTAGGATCCGGGCGACTCCTCGACCGAATCCCGCGCCAACGAACCCATGTCGTCCAGCACCAAGAGCCGCAAGAAGGACAAGGGCAAGAAGCCCAAGAACAAGAGCAAGAAGAAGAAGGACCGCGGCCTGTCCGCCGGCACCGCTGACCGCTACGAGCTGTACCAACGCTCGGTCAACTCGCCGGAGACCGACGTGGACTTCGTGACCACGACCTTCCGCGCCCTGAAGGGCCGCGACCTGCGGCACCTGCGCGAGGACTTCTGTGGCACGGCGGCCTTCTCCGCGGAGTTCCTGTCCCGGGACCCGGAGAACACCGCGGAGGGGTTCGACCTCGACCCCGCGCCCTGCGAGTGGGGCAAGCAGAAGAACTTCCAGAGCCTCGGTGAGAGCGCCGGGCGCATGAACTGGCACCTGGCCGACGTGCGCTCGCCCGCCGACCGGCCGCCCGACGCGACGGTCGCGTTCAACTTCTCGTACTGGTGCTTCCAGACCCGCGCCGAGCTCTTGGCCTACTTCAAGACGGTGCGTGAGGACCTGTCCGACGAGGGCGTGTTCTTCGTCGATCTCTACGGTGGGCCGGACGCGTTCATCGAGCAGGAGGAGATCCGCGACATCAGCGGCGCCTTCGACTACGTGTGGGACCAGCAGAGCTGGGAGCCGGGTACCGGCACCTACACCACGGCGATCCACTTCCGCTTCAAGGACGGGTCGGAGATGACCGATGCGTTCAAGTACGTCTGGCGCTTCTGGCACCTGACCGAGATCCGCGACGTCATGCTCGACGCCGGGTTCAAGCGCGTGAACCCCTACTTCGAGGGCACGGACGAGGACGACCCCGACGAAGGCAACGGCGAGTTCACCCTCGACCAGATCGGCGAGAACTGCGAGGCGTGGCTCGGGTATCTGGTCGCCGAGAAGTAACCCGACTCCGTAGACGTCACACGGCGGCGAGTGGGAAGCAGTCGTGCGGCACCCTACACCCGGCGCTACTCGTCCTCGCCGCCCTGCCAGACGTTCCTGATCTCCATCAGGTCCACGTCGATGTCGAAGGCGACCGGCGTCTGGATACCGTAGCCCCGCGGAAGGGGCACGAGCTTGAAGTCCGCGTACGCCTCCGGCTTGACCTCGTCGACCACGTTGGTCGCGTCCCCGAGCTCGGGGATGTTGATGAGGACGATCTGAGTCCCCTCGGGTAGGGGCTCGGAGTAGAGCTTGATGAAGTGCTCCTTGCAGTGCTCGCAGGAGTCCCGGTAGAGGATCACGTGCGCCGGCTGTCCGAGCGGGAAGGCGCTATAGGGATCCTCGACGTTCTCGAGGTACGCAATGAGGTCGACCTCGGCGAAGACCTTCCCCTCCCAGCTCATGGGCGTGAACTGATAGAAGTCGGTCTTGTCGATGTTCTCGTCCACGGCGACAGGCTCGTCGCCGATGGTCTTGATCTCGACCTTGCCCTCGGTGAGGAAGAAGGGCAGCGGCAGCCACGGCAGGCCGATCAGGATGGCCGCGACCGGCAGCAACGGCTTGATGTTCTTGCTCCCGCGGAAGCGCGACCAGGGCAGCGTGACCAGCACCGCCAGCATCAGCACGGTGTCGATCGACATCATCACGATCGGCGTGAGCCACTCCGGCGCGTTCGACCCGAAGCAACCGCAGCTCGACTCGTCCGCCATGACCAGCTTGTAGAGCAAGAAGTCGAAGAGGGCGAAGAGCAGCACGATCAGGATCCAGCCCACCCGCGGACGGATGAGCGCGATCGCGGCGATCGCGAGCTCGAGGCCGATCGCCAGGCGGAAGGTCCAGGCGGGCTTGAGCACCGGGAATCTTTGGATCGTCTCCGGCAGGTCACTGGGAGCGCCGGCCAGGAGCTTGAACAGGGCGCCGGCCAGGAGCCAGCCCACGGCGAGGAGCAGGGCGATGCGTGCGGGCCCGGTCGGGCGCTGCGTCTCGGAGGTCATGGTGAGTTCTACGTCGGAGGAGCCGGCGCGTGAGCGGGGGCCCAGAAGGTCGCGCCACTGCTGCAGGCACCGAGCGCTGCAGCGTGAGGTGCGGCGCTCAACAACACTCGCGCCTCCGCAGGAGGCGTAGGCGGGCCCACGGGGTCGCCTAGGGATACGGTCTTGCGAGCACCGCCGCCAGTGAGGACCACAGGCTCTCGACGCGGCCCCAGGTCGGGTCGACCACGCAGGCCCAGCGCTGGCGCCTCAGATCGGCGCAGGCGGCGGCGCAGAGCGCCTGCTCGAAGAGGGCCAGCTCGGCCTCCGGCGCGTCCGGGCCCAGTGCCAGGAAGACGTCCTCGCCGCGCAGGCCCAGGGGCATTTCGTCGGGGCAGCGATCCAGGATCACCAGCAGCTCCCCGGAGAGCGAGGCCAACCGCTCGGCCGCATGCTCGTCGACGAAGCCTGTCACGAAGGCCCGCCGCCGCTCGAGCCGACCATCGTGGCCGGGCCCGTCCGGTTCGCCCGGCTGGCTGGCGACCGTGAGAAATCCCCTGCGGCACCAGGCTGCGAGCAGGCCTGAGATCTCATCGGTCTCCTCGTCGGTGTCGTCCGCGCCCCAGCCGGGGAAGGTGTCGAGGTCCCCCTCGAGGAAGCGCGCCCCCAGCTCGCACAGCTCGGCGTAGCTCGAGGCCTCACGCCAAAGTTTGCCCGCGGCCATTGGTGAGACGTTAGGTCCGCGTGCGCCGCGCGTCCAAGCGATTCGGGGAGTACGAGCTGGCCCCTTGCCGTCTCGGCGCCGATCGCGGGGAATGGTGCGCCCCCCGCCTGCCCCGCGCTCAACCCCATCGCACCGCCCATGCCCTTCTTGGCCGCCGGCTCGGTCTGGTCCAACCCGTATGTGATCTTCACCTTCGTCTACCTGCTCGCCCTCTTGGGTGTGGGGGTCTACAAGACGAAGGCGGTCAAGAACAGCGAGGACTTCATGGTCGCCGGGCGCACGTTGCCCTGGTACATCCTGGTCGGCAGCCTGCTCGCGACCTGGATCGGCAACGGGTCCCTGTTCGGCGGCGCGGGCCTCGGCTACCGCAACGGTCCCGCGGGAATGTGGTCCAGCGGCGGCGCGTGGCTCGCGATCGTGCTGGTGTTCTTCATCGCCAAGCGCATCCGCAGCTTCGGCAAGGTGACCATCCCCGACATCTTCGAGGCGCGCTACGGCGGCGTCGCCGCGAAGCTGGCCATGATCACCACGATCATCGCCTACCTGACGATCGTCTCGTACCAGTTCAAGGGCGGCGGGATAGTCCTCAACATCATCACCGAGGGGGAGCTCAGTGTGACCACGGGGATCATGGTCACCGCGTCCTTCGCGATCGCCTACACGGTGCTCGCGGGCATGTTCTCCGTCGTCTATACGGACGTGGTCAACGGCGTGCTGATGACCATCGGCACGCTGGGCGGGCTCTTCTACATGATCAACGCGGTCGGCGGTATGGACGAGGTCCAGGCCGTGGCCGAGTCCGCCGGCAAGTGGCGCCTGTGGGGCAACTGGTCCGAGGAGCGCACGGGCGCGGTCTCAGGCCCGATCCTGGCCTTGAGCTTCTTCGTACCGACCATGCTCCTGCTGCTCGGCGACGCGAACATGTACCAGCGCATCTTCAGCGCCCGTGATGGGGGCTCGGCGCGCAAGGCGGTCTTCTTCTGGGTGATCGGCGTCGTTGTGCTCGAGGCCGCGGTCTCCTTCATGGGACTGGTCGGGTCGGTCGCCGTGGAGAAGGGCATGCTCATCGATCAGGCAGCGAACCAGCAGGCGGCGGCCGCCGCTGC
>JAQBVH010000286.1 GCA_027623615.1 Planctomycetota bacterium
TGGTGGGCCTACCAGCCGGTCGTGGCCCCCGAGGTCCCGCGGCTCAACTCGGATTGGCCGCGCCATGACCTCGATCGCTTCGTGCTGGCCTCCGGCGCAGTCGTGCCGGTCGAGTGGAACGAGAGCGGCCCCGAGGAGCTGCTGCGCCGGGCGAGCTACGTGCTGACCGGTCTGCCGCCGACGCTCGAGGAGCAGCGGGCCTTCCTCGAGGACACGGCGCCCGATGCCTACGAGCGCGCGGTCGACCGCCTGCTCGCCTCGCCCCACTACGCCGAGCGCATGGCGCGGCGCTGGATGGACCTGGTGCGCTACACCGAGAGCCACGGGAGCGAAGGCGACCCGACCATCCCCCACGCGTGGAAGTACCGTGACTACCTCATCCGCGCCTTCGACGCCGACGTGCCTGTCGATCGGTTGATCCAGGAGCATGTCGCCGGCGACCTGATCGAACCGCGGCCCTCCGCCGACGGCACCTTCAACGAGGCCGAGATCGGGCTGGCCCACCTGCGCTTCGTGCAGCACGGCTACGCGCCGGTCGAGCCCCTCGAGGAGCAGGTGCGCTTCATCGACGAGCAGATCGGAGTGATCGGCAAGGCGTTCCTCGGTCAGACGATCGCCTGCGCGCGCTGCCACGACCACAAGTTCGATCCGATCAGCCAGGCGGACTACTACGCCATGTACGGCGCGCTCGCGAGTGAGCGACCGGCGATGCGCACGATCGACACACCCGAGCGGCGCAGCCAGGCCGTGGCCGAGCTCGAGGGCCTGAAGAATGAGATCAAGGGCAGGCTTTTTTCGGCCTGGCTCGACGCACTGCCAGCGCTCTTCGAGCGAGTCCGCGCGAACGACGCCCTGCTCGAGGAGGCGCGCAAGGAGCGCTTCCACCCGCTGTCCGTCTGGATCACGAGCCTGGAGGCGCCGGACGTCAAGCAGCACTGGCTGCAGCGACGCGAGGAGTTCGAGGTCAGCCGACGCGAGCTGGAGGCGTCCCACGCGCAGGGCTTCCACTGGGACCTCGGCGGCGAGCAGGCGCGTGAGTGGTACGCCCACGGATCGATCCTCGACGCGGCCCCCACCCCTCCCGGCGCCTTCGCCCTGCTCCCCGAGGGCGAGCGCATCCTGAGCACCCTGCTCCCCGGCGGGGTCTACACACACCTGCTCTCGAGCAAGCACTCGGGCTCCCTGACCTCACCCTGGATCGAGGTCGAGGACGGGCACCTCTACCTGCGCACCCTCGGCGGCGGCGGCTCGCGCATGCGCTACGCCATGCAGAGCTACCCCCGCGCCGCGGGCCCGGTCTTCCAACAGCACGGCCTGGGCGGAGACCGTTCGAGTTGGCGTGGCTGGAACATGAACTACTGGGTGGGCGACCGCGCCTACCTCGAGCTCGCGACGGCGCGGGACCTCCCGGTGGAAGCGCGGGCTGAGGAGCGCTCCTGGTGGGGCGTCCAGGAGGTGGTCTTCGTGCCCCAGGGTCAGCCGGGCCCGAAGGAACAAGCGGCCGAGCACCAGGAGGTCCTCTTCTTTCCCCCCGGCAGCCCGCGCTCCGTCGCGGAGCTCGAGGGTCGCTACCTCAACGTGCTCGGCACCACATTGTTCGCCTGGGCCTCCGGCTGCAGCGATGACCAGGTGCGCCTGCTGGAGCCGTTCGTGCGCCACAGCGTGTTTCCGACCAGCCTGGAGGAGCTCCCGGAGCTGCGCGACCTGGTGCAGCGCTACCGCGCGCTCGAGGCGACGATCCCGATCCCCGAGCGCGTCCCCGGCGTCACGCTCGGACCGCGCGAGGACATGACCCTGCTCGAGCGCGGTGACATCAAGCAGCCCCGCCAGCGCGTCCCCCAGCGCTTCTTCGACTGGTTCGACGGCGCGCCCTACCAAGGCAACGGCCGCCTGGCCCTCGCGCGCGACCTGACGCGGTCGGACAACATGCTGACCCCGCGGGTCGCCGTGAACCGCCTCTGGACCTGGGTCTTCGGCGAGGGGATCGTGAGCACGGTCGACAACTTCGGGCTCCTCGGCGTCGAGCCGACCGACGCGGCGCTGCTGGACCATCTGACCGCGCGCTTCGTCCTGGGCGACTGGTCGACCAAGGCCCTGTTGCGCGAGCTGGTCACCTCGAGCACGTTTCGGCAGCAGATGCCCGCGCAGCGACTCGACGCCGAGTCCCTGCGCGACGCGCTGCTCGCGGTCTCGGGTCGCCTCGACCGCGCGCGCTTCGGCCCGTCGGTCGGCGAGGGCGCGCCGCGCCGCAGCCTGTACGTATCCCAGCGCCGCAACGGGCTGCCGCCCTTCCTGAGCACCTTCGACTTCCCGCCGCCGAACACGACCTGCGGGCGCCGGCCAGTGACGAACGTGCCGGCCCAGGGGTTGGCCCTCCTCAACGACCCGATCGTGATCGAGAGTGCGGGCCACTGGGCGGCGCGCACCACGGGCCTCGAGGCACGAGAGCGGATCGACCAGATGACGCGGGAGGCCCTCGGGCGCGCGCCGAACGACCTCGAGGTCGAGCTCTTCCTCCGCTACCTGGAGAAGGTGAGCGTGGCGAGCAAGGAAGTCGTCGCGCGCCAGTCATACCAACGCGAACGGGTCAGGCGCACCCGCGAGGAGCGCGACGCTCTCGTGGAGGAGGGACGCGCGCGTGCCCAGGAAGCGCGCGGCGATCAGGTCACCACGACCGACCACCTCCCTACCCCGATCGCGCGCTGGGAGTTCGACGGCAACCTCGACGACGAGTTCGGCAACCTGACCGGCAGGCTGCACGGAAGCGGCGAACTCGCGGGCGGGCGGCTCGTGTTGACGGGCGGGTTCGTGGTGACCACGCCCCTCAGCGAGCCCCTGCGGGCCAAGACCCTCGAGGCGTGGGTGGCGCTGGAGAACCTCGAGCAGCGCGGCTGCGGCGTGATCACGGTGCAGACGACCGACGGCGCGACCTTCGATTCGATCGTCTTCGCCGAGCAGGACGCGCGGCACTGGATGGCCGGCAGCGACTTCTTCAACCGGACCGAGCGCGTCGGTGGCACGCCCGAGGACACGACGGAGCTGGTGCACATGGCCGCGGTCTACGACGCGGAGGGTGGGATCGCGCTCTACCGCAACGGGCAGCCCTACGGCCAGCGCACCCGCAAGAGCGGTCTCGTCGCCTACGACGCCGGCAGCAGCCAGGTCGTGCTCGGCGCTCGTCACGGCACCGCGTCCAGCATGCGGGCGCCGCTGCGCGGAGCGATCGAGCGCGCGGCCCTGTACGACCACGCGATGAGCGCCGAGGAGGTCGCGGCGAGCGCCAATGGTGACCCGGGCTTCGTGTCGCGCGCCCAGCTGCTCGCGGCCCTGGACGACGGTCAGCGCGCGCGGCTCCTGGCGCTCGAGAACGACGACCGCGCCCTCTCTGCGGAGCTCACCGAGCTCGACAGCGAGGCCCAAGCAAGCGGCGACCCCTGGTTCGAGATCGCGCACGCCCTCTTCCAACTCGAGGAGTTCCGGTACCTGCGATGAGCGCTCCCCTCTCCCGACGCGACCTGCTCGCGCGCAGCTCGACCGGCTTCGGCCTGATGGCCCTGAACGTCGTGCTCGCCGAGCAGGCGCTCGCCGACGGGCGCCAGCCCGCCGCGCGCCTGCGTCCGCGCGCCAAGCACGTGATCTTCTGCTTCATGTCCGGTGGCGTCAGCCACGTCGACTCCTTCGACCCCAAACCGCGCCTCGCGAAGGAAGCTGGCCAGCCGATGCCCGTCCCGGTCGCGCGGACGATGTTCAACAACAACGGGAACATCTTCCCGAGCCCGTTCACCTTCGGGCGTCACGGCGAGAGCGGGCTCGAGGTCAGCAGCATGTTTCCCAAGATCGCGGAGCAGGCCGACCACCTCGCGGTGGTGCGCTCGATGACCTCGGCCGTCAGCGAGCACGCCCAGGCGAACCTGTTCTTCCACACGGGCTTCGCGACGGAGGGCTTCCCCTCCGCCGGCGCGTGGACGAGCTACGGGCTCGGGACGATGAACCGCGACCTGCCCTCGTTCGTCGTCTTGCGCAGCGGCAACTCCGCCATCCCCCACGGCGGCGTGGGGATGTTCTCGAGCACCTTCCTGCCGGCGACGCACCAGGCCTCGTTCCTGCAGGCGGACAACGCCGAGGCCGTACGCAATGTGCAGCCGCGTCACGCGGATGGGGTGCAGCGGCGACGTCTGGACCTGATCCGCCGGCTCGGTCGCGGCTTCGCGTCCAAGGACGCCGCGGTCGAGGCCGCGGTCCACAACCTCGAGACCGCCTACCGCATGCAGTCGGCCGTGCCGGAACTCTGCGACCTCTCCGGCGAGTCCAAGGCGACGCGCGAGCTCTACGGCGTCGACGACACGGACGGCCAGAAGGCGGCCTACGCGCGCCAGGCCCTGCTCGCCCGCCGTCTGGTCGAGCGCGGCGTGCGCTTCATCGAGCTCTCGTGCCTGACCGAGAACATCGGCGCCGGCGGCGCAGGCAACCCGTGGGACCAGCACAGCGACCTCGAGCGCGGCCACGGCGCCATGGCGCACCAGGTCGACCAACCGATCGCGGCGCTGATCCGCGACCTCGAGGCTCGCGGCCTGCTCGACGAGACGATCATCGTCTGGGCCGGTGAGTTCGGCCGCACGCCCTTCTCCCAGGGCTCGAACGGCCGCGACCACAACCCCTTCGGCTTCAGCGTCTGGCTCGCCGGGGGCGGCGTGCAGGGCGGAACGGTCGTCGGCCAGACGGACGAGTACGGCTACCACGTGGTCGGTCAGAAGCACACGGTCTGGGACCTGTGGGCGACGGTGCTGCACCTGCTCGGCCTCGACCACGAGCTGCTCACCTACCGCTTCCAGGGCCGCGACATCCGGCTGTCGGACGTGCACGGGCAACCGATCGATGGGGTCATGGCCTGAGGACTCTGCGACACGCGGCGTTCCGAGGCTCGGACCACCTCAGAGGTGTTCCGCGAGTGTCCGGCAGGCCTCGACCTCCGACCGAACCGACTCGGCTTGCTCCTCGTCGCCCGGTTGGAGCAGACCCAGCTGCCTCCTGATCGAGGGCAACAGCTCGGTCGTCAACGGCAACGCGTTCCAGGTCCACCTGAAGCACGCCAGCCACACCATGGGCAAAGCGACGCGCTTGGCCGATGGGAGCATCACCTCGAGCTATGACCTCAGCGGGTGGAACATGAGCACCCCCTTCCCGTTCGAGCACTCGATCACGGTCCCCGTGAACACTCCGGTGAGCCTGCACATCATCCTGATCACGTGCGCGAGCGCCGTGAAGGGAGGGCACGTCGCCAACGGCCACTACACCCTGCGCCTCGGCGGCCCGACGCCCCTGC
>JAQBVH010000287.1 GCA_027623615.1 Planctomycetota bacterium
CCGCGTGGACGGCGCGTTCCGTTACAGCGACCTGTGGTTTCGGTCCTACATCGCCCATGTGTTCGCGGGGCTGGGGCTGGTGGGCGAGCGCTCGGGGCTCGAGCGGACCCTCCTCGGGCTCTTCTCCGACGCCGCGAACTTCGAGGTCTTCCCCGATGTGCGTGAGCTCCTCGAACGGGCGGCCGCCATGCCGGTGGCGGTCGTGTCGAACTGGGGTGAGCGCCTCGAGCCCCTGCTCGAGGGCCTGGGCCTGACGGTCGACCTGGCCATGTCGAGCGCCCTCGAGGAGGTCGAGAAGCCCGACCCTGAGATCTTCCACCGCGCGCTGGCACGCCTCGGCGTCGAACCCGGGCGCGTGCTGCACATCGGGGATCGGGCTGACACGGACGTGGCCGGCGCCCGGGCCGCTGGGATCCGCGCCGTCCTGCTCGACCGCTCTGGCAGAATGTCCCCCCCGCCGGGCGTGCGCGTCGTGAACGGCCTGGCCGAAGTGGAGCTGTGATGATCGACGAACTGGAGAACCCCGAGGAGATCGAGCGGCTGCGCGAGGCCGTGCGGGGGCTGCGTGCCGCGATCGCCGAGCGCTTTCTCGGGCAGGACGAGGTCAGCGAGCTGCTCCTGCTCAGCCTCCTGGC
This sequence comes from Planctomycetota bacterium, assembly GCA_027623615.1. Taxonomy (GTDB): domain Bacteria; phylum Planctomycetota; class UBA1135; order UBA1135; genus JALWOP01. Next base: position 636 of record JAQBVH010000287.1, read on the forward strand.
CGGAGGTCATGCGCTGCTCGAGGGCGCGCCGGGCCTCGGCAAGACGACCCTGGTGAGCTGCCTGGCCCAGGCCCTGGACCTCGACTTCCGGCGCATCCAGTTCACACCCGACCTGATGCCGGCGGACATCCTCGGCAGCCGGGTGCTCGAGTTCGACGAGGGCGGCGCGCGCGGCTTCCGCTTCGAGGCGGGGCCGGTCTTCACCAACGTGCTGCTCGCCGACGAGATCAACCGCGCCACGCCGCGCACCCAGTCCGCGCTGCTCGAGGCGATGCAGGAGCGGCAGGTGACCGTGTTCGGAGAGACGCGCGCCCTCGAGGAGCCGTTCCTCGTGGTCGCCACCGAGAACCCGATCGAGATGGAGGGCACGTACCCCCTGCCCGAGGCCCAGCTCGATCGCTTCCTGCTCAAGATCGAGCTGAGCCTCCCCGACCGCGCGGGCCTGGCCGCGATCCTCGACGCGACGACGGGCGCGGCGCCGCCGCCGATCAAGAGCGTGCTCGATCGCGAGACCCTCGTGCGCCTGCGCGCCCTCGTGCGCGAGGTGCCCGCCTCCTCCGACCTCGTCCAGCGCGTGGCCGGCATCGTGCACGCCACGCACCCCGACAGCGACCTGGCACCGGAGCGCGTGCGCGCCCTCGTACGCTACGGCGCGAGCCCCCGCGGCGGACAGCTGCTCGCGGCGAAGGCGCGCGCGCTGACCAAGGGCCGCCTGTTCGTGAACGAGGACGACGTGCTCGCCGTGGCCGCGCCGGCGCTGCGCCACCGCCTGATCCTCGGCTACGAGGGCGAGGCGTCTGGCGTCACGCCGGACGAGCTGGTCGCGGACGTGCTCGCGGCGGTGCGCTAAGCGGTGGTCAGGACGAGGAACAGGAAGACCGTGGAGGGGACCACCAGGGTCATCGTCCAGGCGCGGCCGCTGGCGTAGAGGCCGCACACGAGGGCCAGCGCGGCGCACCCCACGCCCAAGGCCGGGAGCCAGCCAGGCGCCTCCGTCCAGAAGAAGTGGCCTGCGAAGAGGAACAGGAGCCCGAGGAGGGCCACGAGGCCGACCCCGCGTACCCACCCCTCCTTCGAAATGCGGCCGGCCATGACCCTGCTATCCTAATCGCCCGATTCGGCTGGCGACGACGCCGGTCTCCCCCTGAGGAACACGATGGATTGCCGCGTTCGCCTGGCCCAGATCGACACCCACCTGGGTGACATCAGCGCCAACCTCGCCGTCCACCTCGAGCACATCGACGAGGCGCTGAAGGACGGGATTCAGCTGCTCGTCTTCCCCGAGCTGTCCCTGACGGGGTACTTCCTCAAGGACCAGACCTACGAGGTCGCCCTGAGCGCTGACGCCGAGGCCCTGACGGTCCTCGCCGAGCGCTCCAAGGAGATCTCGATCGTCGCCGGCTACGTCGAGCGCAAGACGGACGGACGGGTCTACAACGCGATCGCGCTGTTCGAGGACGGGCGCATCAAGCACATCCACCGCAAGGTCCACCTGGTCTCCTACGGCATGTTCGAGGAGAGCCGCGACCTCGCGGCCGGCGAGGACTTCCACACCGCGTTCTCCAAGTACGGTCGCATCGGGTTCCTGACCTGTGAGGACGCCTGGCACGTGGACGGGGCCTACCTCTACTTCCTCGACGGCGTGGACGCGATCGTGATCTGCTCGGCGGGACCCGGTCGCGGCGTGACGGGCACCGAGGGCGAGCTGTCCTCGAACCGCACCTGGCGCACGCTCCAGGACGCGCTCGCGCTCTTCTTCCGCAGCTGGATCCTCTACTGCAATCGCGTGGGCTGGGAGGACGGCGTCGTCTTCGGCGGCCACTCGCGGGTGGTGGACCCGCACGGCGCGCCGGTCGACGAACAACTGGGCCTCGACCCGGCCACGCTCGACGTGAGCCTGAGCCGCGCCGAGCTCGACCGCGCGCGCATCCAGACGCCCCTGCGCCGGGACGAGCGCCCGTGGATCTTCGCGAAGGCGCTGAACGATCGCCTCGACACCTGGGTGGGCCAGGAAGAGGAAGAGTGAGCCGCCCCGAACTGGACATCGACCCGGCCCTGGTCGCGGACCTCCTCGTGCGCTTCCTGCGCGCGGAAGCCGGCAAGTTCGGCTTCGAGCGCGGCGTGCTCGGCCTCTCGGGCGGCATCGACTCCGCGGTGAGCTGCGCCCTCGCCGCGCGCGCCTTCGGGCCCGAGAACGTGCTCGCGGTGATGATGCCCTACCGCACCTCGAACCCCGACTCCGAGGGCGACGCGCGCGCCGTCGCCCGGGCGACCGGGGTGCGCTCGAAGCTGGTCGACATCTCGAAGCTGGTCGACGGCTACCTGGACCAGGAAGGCGTCGAGGACCGCCTGCGGCGCGGCAACGTGATGGCCCGCGCGCGCATGATCGTGCTGTACGACCACTCGGCGGCCGAGGGCTCGCTCGTGATCGGTACGAGCAACAAGACCGAGGTGCTGCTGGGCTACTCGACCCAATGGGGCGACGCGGCCAGCGCGCTCAATCCCCTCGGCGACCTCTACAAGCACCAGGTCTTTCAGCTCGCGCGCCACCTCGACCTGCCCTCCGGCGTGATCGACAAGGCCCCGTCCGCCGACCTCTTCGAGGGCCAGAGCGACGAGGACGACCTCGGCTTCACCTACGACGACGCCGACCGCATCCTCGTGCGCCTGGTGGACCAGCGCTGGAGCGCGGGAGAGCTCGAGGCCGACGGCTTCGACCCGGAGCTGGTGCGCAAGCTGATGCGCCGCATCGTCCTCAACCAGTACAAGCGCCTGCCCCCGATCATCGCCAAGCTCGGCAACCGCACGATCGGCCAGGACTTCCGGTACCTGCGTTCCTGGGGACACTAAGCGGCGCGAGGTCCATGCGCTTGTGTCGGCTCCCGGAGCCGCACCACCGAGGCCTCGCCCGGAAACTAGACACGGCCGCGTTCCCCCGAGGGAACGCGGCCGTGTGCGTGCTGCGCGGCGGCTCAGTCTTCCTGCAGCTTGCGGGCGAGGTCGTCGAAGTCGACGCCCTTCATCTCGTCGCGGGTGATCGCGCCCATCTCCACGAAGCGCTTGTGCTCCTCGGGCGAGCTCATCTCGACGTTGGCGTGCTCCGGCAAGTGGGACGCGGCGCTGCGGCGGACGACCTGGGCCAGGTTCTCGGGCAGCCCCTCGGGCAGGGACTCGCGACGCTCCAGGGCGCGCTTCGCGCGGCGGCAGACCTCGAGGGTGCTGGTCAGGTTGGTCTTGATCTTCTTCAGCCGATCCACGTCGGGGGCCGGACCGTTCAGAGACCGCTTGACCTTGGCGTTGGCCACCTCGAGCACGGCGATCAGGCAGTTGAGCTTGCGCATCAGCCGATCCCGGTACTCGGGGTCGTCGAGGTTCGACTCGTGGAAGGGCTCCGGGGCGGGCTGCTCGGACATGGTGAGGATCGCTTTGGTGATTCGCAGGAGAGACGGCGTTGCGCGCCGCGGACACTCCAAACTACCCCCCTGTTCGGGGACGGGACGGACCTCGACGGCTCGAGGCAGACCTGCGGAAAACGTTTCCGGAGGGCTGTCTCGGTTTGGGCCCGAAAAGACTCTCCGAATCACCGGTCAGTGCAGGTCCTTACCCCGGGGCCCTACTGGGGGGCCCTACTGGGGGGCCCTACTGGGGGGCCCTACTGGGGGGCCCTACTGGGGCCCCACCGCGAGGCGCCGGCGTCTCGACCTGGATCAGTCGAGGGCCGACTGCAGAACGAGGCTCTGCTCGCTCAGGTCGACCTTGCCCGCGATCAACACCGGGATGCCGTTCACCTCGCCCAGCATTCCCCGCCAAGTGCCCAGGTCCGAGCTGAACATCCGGCTCGCAGTGACTTCCTTGGGACCGATCGTCGGCCGCATCGAGGAGAGGATCAGCATCTCGAGCCCGTCGGTCATGTAGACCTTGGCGCGCGTGCCGTCCTCGGCCACCTGCTTGTCCATCGAGTCCAGGAGCGAGTAGCCCTGGGGCAGGTAGGAGGGGATCAGCGGGTCGAACTTGAACGCGGACTGGAGCTGGCCCGAGTTCATGCTGACGGGGGTCGTCTCGTAGAGGTACGAGACCATGTTCAGCCCGGTCAGATCCGCGTCGTAGGTGAACGACTCGAAGGCCACATCCGCAACCAGGTTGCCCACCAAGTCGTACTCCTGGTAGGCGAGCACCAGGCCCGTGGTCGGGTCGAAGTCGACCAGGTAGGCCGAGTGCGCGTCCTGCATCCGGTCGATGCGCAGCTGCACGGTGGGGATACCCGCTACCGAGCGCTGGGCGTCGATGATCGCGATGGCGTAGTTCTGCTGGAACAACGCCAGATCCCGAATCACGAAGTCGCGGTAGCGATAGCTGAGCGTCTGGCGCAGGTCCTGCAGCGCGAGGAGGACCCCCGGGTTCGGATGGGCCGTGAGGACCTCGAGCGTCGAGATGTTGAAGCCGCCCTCGCCGTCGGCGCCGACCTCCTCGCGGTACTCGAAGCCGGGCGCCTCGTGGTACAGCTTCACCAGGCGGATGCCGCGAAACACCGTGTTCCAGGGAGCATCCGCGGCAAGATCGAGGAACGCCGGGCCGCCGGACGAGAACTCGAAGGCCGGATCGTCCGAGGTGTTCGAGGCCGCCTTGGCTTCACCGGAGCATCCGGCGAGCAGGCCCAGGAGGGCGAGGGCTC
>JAQBVH010000288.1 GCA_027623615.1 Planctomycetota bacterium
CCCGTACGCTCGCCGTTCGATGGCCGCCTCCCTGCCCCCCTTCATCCCGCCGATGCTGGCCCAGCTCGGCCGCCGGGCCTTCGACTCGGACGAGCACCTGTTCGAGCCCAAGTGGGACGGGTTCCGCGCGCTCGTCTTCGTGGAGCAGGACCGGGTGCGCGCGCGCACGCGCCGGGACCGGGACCTCGTGCCGCGCTTCCCGGAGGTCGCGTCCGCAGGGGCGCTCCCGCCCGGCACCGCGCTCGACGCCGAGCTGATCGTGATGGTCGATGGTGCGCCCTCTTTCGAGGCGATGCTGCGCCGCGAGCAGGCGCGCGGCGGCATTCGGGTCAATGAGCTGGCCCACAAGCTACCGGCGGCGCTGGTGGTGTTCGACCTGTTGTACGTGGGGTACGCGTCACTCGAGGCGCGACCCCTGCACGAGCGCCGCGAGCGACTGGTCGAGCTGCTCGAGGGCGTGGAGGATCCGCGGCTCGTGCTGTCCGAGGGCGTGGTCGGCGCGGGCAAGGCCCTGTTCGAGCAAGCGCAAGAACTGGGCCTCGAGGGCGTCGTCGCCAAGCGCCTCGATTCGCGCTACCTGTCGGGGCAACGCTCCGACCACTGGACCAAGGTCAAGGTGCGCCGCTACCTGCACTGCCTGGTGCTCGGCTGGCAGCGCGACGACAGCGGCGGCTTGAAGAGCTTGATCCTCGCCTCCGACGAGGGCGACGGCGGCCTGCGCTGCGTCGGCAAGGTCGGCACGGGCTGGAGCGAGCGCCTGCGCGCGGAGCTCAAGGACCGGCTCGAGGCGATCGCAGTCGAGGCGCCGCTGATCGAAGCCGGCGTGGCCGGCGAGTGGGTGGCACCCGAGCTGTTCTGCACGGTCAGCTTCCTCGAGTTCACGGGGCAGGGGACCCTGCGCGCGCCGGCGTTCGAGGGGCTGGTAGAAAACGGCTAGGCAGTCCTCGTGGCCGTGGACCCCGGATCCAGCGACCGATATGCATGAGCTGGACGACTGTCCTTGAGCCGGGCGCCTCCGCCCTCTACCTTCGCGGCTACGCCGCATGGAACTCGAGGAAGCAACGGGCCTGAAGGGCCAGGCGGTCGCGATCACCGGGCGGCTGCGATCGATGACCCGCGACGAGGCGGTGCGCCGCCTCGTGGAAGCGGGCGCGTGCTATGCCGAGGATCTGGACGGCGCGACCGACCTGCTCGTGGTCGGCCGCGGCGGTCCGCCGCTCGGTGAGGACGGCCAGCTCACGGCCAAGCTGCGCGCCGCCGAGTCGTTCGATGACCTGGAGGTGATCGCCGAGGACGAGTTCCTCATCCGTCTGGGCATCACCACCGGCTGCGGTCGCCTCTACACCGCGGAGCAGCTCGGTCGCATCCTCGGCGTGCGCCGCGCGGAGATCGACCGCTGGGTGCGCGATGGACTCCTGACCCCGATCGTCGAGCTGCACCGCTTGCGCTGGTTCGAGTTCAGCCAGGTCGCGACGGCGCGGTCCTTGGCGCAGTTGAGGCGCGACGGCATCTCCTCGAGTCGCCTGCGCAAGTCCCTCGAGCAGCTCGGCCGCTGGTTCGATGAGCCGGACAAGGCCCTGGCCTTGCTCGAGGACCTCGAGCGCTCGCGGGTCGTCGTGCGCACGCCCGAGGGACAGCTCACCGAGCCGACCGGGCAGCTCAACATGGACTTCGCGGCGCCGGAGCTGCCGCCGTCGCGGCCGGCGCTGTCGATCACCTGCGCGGCCCCCGAGGACCCGTACGAGGCCGCGCTCTACTACGAGGAGTGCGGGCGCTTCGAGGCGGCCAGCGACGCCTACGAGCGCGCGATCGAAGCGGGCGACGACCGGGCGGAGGTCGCCTTCAACCTGGGCAACGTGCGCTACTTGCTCGGTGAGCTGGCCGACGCGGCGGCTGCCTTCCTGCGCGCCCTCGAGCTCGATCCGAACTTCGTCGAGGCCTGGAACAACCTGGGCAGCGTCTTCGACGAGCTCGACCGGCCCCACGAAGCGGTGGTCGCCTACCGCCAGGCCCTCGGCCTCGCGCCGAACTACGCCGACGCTCACATCAACCTGGGCGACACGCTCGCGGCCCTGGGCGACGCGATGGGCGCGCGCCGACACTGGTTGGCGTACCTCGATGAGGACCCGCTGAGCCCGACGGCGGCCGAGGTCCGCGCGAAGCTCCTGCAGCCGGTGCCGAGCCCGCAAGACGCGGGCTGAGCTACGATTCCAGGTCGGACAGCAGCGCCTCGACCTGCTCGAGGTTGCCCTCGATGATCGGGATGAACTGCTCGTCGGTCGGCACGAGACGACCGGCCTGCTTCTCTCCCAGGATGATCTCGAGGGCCCCCTGGTACGAGGCCCGCGCAGCTTGCAGGGCGGCGCGGCGCTGCTCGAGCCCGAGGTCCTCCCGCTGGCCAATCTGTCGAGCGGCGCTACCCGCCGAGTGGTGACTGACGACCAGGTCGCGACGCGCGCTGCCGTTCTCCGGGTCGGCGTCCGAGATCACCTGGAACTGGTCGGTCGCCGCCTGCGCCAGCTCGAGGGCCGGGCCCGAGTTGCCCAGGCCCAGGTGCGCCGAGCTGACGCTGGACAGGGACATCGCCACGTCCCGCCGACTGCGCTGACTGTCGGGGTCGCGGTCGAGCACGCCCTCGAAGGCCTCGCGCATGGCCAGGAACTGCGTGAGGGCTTGATCGTGCTGCTTCTCCGCGACGTACGCCTGACCCAGGAACAGGTGGGTGTAGCCCTTGTCGCGCAGCGCCTCGACGTTGGCGGGGGTCCAGAGGATGCGCTCGTCGACCAGCTTCAGCGACTCCTGGTAGAGCGGGAGCGCTTCGTCCACGCGCTGCTGGGACACGAGGAAGTTCCCGTAGGCGTTCAGCCCGAGGGAGGCGTTGCGCCAGAACATCGCGTTCTGGGGCTCGGTCCCACGCAGCGAACGGTAGTGGCCGATCGCGCGGACGAACAGCTCCTCGGCCTGCTCGGGCTCGCCCTTGTACATGAGCAGGGTGCCGAGCTGATCGATCTGATCCGCGACCTCGCCGAGGAGCTTCGACGAGGGCTTCAGGGCGTAGCGCTCCTCGACGAACGCCAGGGCCTGCTCGCGGGCCTCGATCGCCTGCAGCAGGTTGCCCCGCTCCATGCGGAGCGTCGCCTCCCGCGAGTAGAGCTTCTGAAGCACGAAGAGCGCCTGGTCCCGTTCTTCACCGGGAAGCTCCTCGACGACGAGGTCGATGACCAGCGCCCGGGCCTCCGCGAGCCCTTCGAGAGCGCGGCCCGAGTCACCGAGTTGGGAGTAGGACTCCGAGACCCGCAGGAGAGTGTCGGCGTAGAGGAGCCGGGCGGCGATCCACGTCTCGTGTTGCGCGACCAGCTCCTGCGCGAGCTCGGCGGCATGGATCCAGGTGTCTTGCGCTGCCTCGGTCTGGCCCAGGTTCGCCACACCGATGCCCCCCTGGATCAACCCGAGCTCGAGGTAGGCGTGGACCCGATGGAACTCGAGGTCCCTGTCAGCCTCGCCGTTCGCGAGGAGAGCTTCGATGTCGACGATCGTCGTGCGCAGGAGTTGTTCGCGATCTTCGAGGGTGCCCTCGAGCGAATGGAGTCGTCCGATCAAGGACTGCTTCTCCTGGACGGTCTCGCGCAGCGCCTCGCGGTGGCTCTCGGTCGCGCCCTCGGCGGTCGAGACCTGCTCCTTGGTCGAGCTGAGCTCCTGCTGCGCATCCCGCACCTGGTCGCGAGCATCCGAGCGTAGGGCCATGCCGATCCCGACGCTCAGGAGCAGTACGACGGCCGCGCCGATAGGGGATCGGTTGCGACGGACGTAGCGGCTCAGTCGGTACAGGGTCGTCGCGGGTCGCGCCTGGATCGGCCGACCTTCCAGGCAGCGCCGGATGTCCTCATGCAGCGCACCCGCGTCGGCGTACCGGCGCTCGGGTTCCTTGCGCAGCGCCATCAGGACGATGTTGTCGAGGTCGCCGGCCAGGCGCCGGTCGCCCGCCTGGTCGCTCGGCGGCTTGGGGTCGACCTCGCAGATCGCCTGCTCGAACTCGGACGCGTTGGTCGCGTCCTCCCCATACGGCCTGGCGCCGGTCAGGAGCCGGTAGAGCACGAGCCCGAGGCTGTAGACGTCCGTGGTGGGCCCGACGTTCCCGCCCCGTACCTGCTCGGGCGAGGCGTACTCGAGCGTCATCGGCCGGGAGCGCGTCCCGGTGATCTGGGTCTGCTCCTCTCCGCCGCGCAGGACCTTGGCGATGCCGAAGTCGCACAGCTTGGCCAGACCCTGGTCGTTGACGAGGATGTTGTTGGGCTTCAGATCGCGGTGCACGACCCCGCGCTGGTGGGCGTAGTGCACCGCGTCGCAGACCTGACCGAAGAGCTGGAGGCGGCCCTGGGGGTCGAGCCCTCGCTCGTCGCAATAGGTGAGCAGGTCGCGCCCCTCGACGAACTCCATGGTCAGGTACGGTCGTCCGTCCTCGAGCGCGCCGCCGTCGATCAGGCGAGCGATGCCCGGATGCTCCAGATCGGCCAGCACCTGCCGTTCGCGCAGGAAGCGGGCGAGGATCTCCTCGGAGTCCATGCCGCGCTTGATCACCTTGATCGTCGACCTGCTTCTCGAACTGATCGTCCGCGCGGTGGCCGCGATAGACGACCCCCATGCCTCCCGCGCCGAGGCGCTCCCCGATGCGATAGGCGCCCACGATCGTGTCGGGCTCGAGGGGCTCGATCGTCGCCGCCTCGAACAGACGGTTGAGCCCCTCGTCCGCATCCGGCTCGAGGAAGGAGTCCTGTTCCCCGGTGTCGGCGGCCAGGAACTCCAGGACCTCCGCGGCGAGCCCGACATCGTCGCCAGAGCGGCTCCGGACCCACGCCTCGCGCTGTGCCTCAGGCAGGTCGAGCGCGCCCTCGACCAGCTCCCGAACCCGGCTCCAACGACCGTCGCTCATGGGCCCCAGCTTAGTTCGAGGTGCCCTCGTCCGGGGCGCTGCGTCGGGCGATCCAGCGGTTGGCCACGCCGAGGATCAGGAACGCGAGCCCGACCTGGAACAGCACGGTCCCGACGTTGTCCACGGCGAAGGGCCTCCACCAACCCTCGCTGTCCCAGGCGTCGATCATCCACCAGACGAGCAGGACGACGGCCTGCAGGGGGACGAGCACCGCGATCACGAAGTCCCACCAGCGGCCGATGTGCATTTTCGAGTCGGCATGGTTCAGCTCCGACTCGCGGAACTGGCGCACGCCGTGCGCGGTCACGGCCAGGGCGAAGAACAGCCCGGCGATCATCAGCGACACGCCCCAGACCCAGTCCTGGT
>JAQBVH010000289.1 GCA_027623615.1 Planctomycetota bacterium
CGTGACGACGACGAAGGCGCTCGTGCGGAGCGCCCGGAGCGCCCGGAGCGCCCGGAGCGTGCCGAGCGCCCGGAGCGTGCCGAGCGCCCGGGGCGTGAGGAACGTGCGGGGCGTGAGGAACGTGCGGGGCGTCGCCCCGAGCGGGCGGAGCCTCGCTCCGAGCGGACGGAACGCCGCCCCGAGCGAACAGGGCCTCGGCCTGAGCGGACGGAGGCGCGCCCGGAGCGTAGCGAACAGCGCTCGCAAGCAAGCGCGGCTCCGAAGCCCGAGCCCGTCGAAGAGACCCCGGCCACGGGCGGCGGCGGCTTCGGACTCGGCATCTTCGAGGCCCAGCAGGAGCAGTCGCAGGAGCCTGTGACCGGGATCGCTCCCATGCGGGCACCCGAGCCCGAGCCGATCGTCGTCGCGGAACCCGAACCGGAGCCCGAACCGGAGCCCGGATCCGGTTTCGGCGCCGGTCTCTAGCGCGCCGTGAGAGCCCTCCTCGCGGAGCTTCCCGACGGCTACTTCGTCGAGGAAGCACCGCGTGGCGTGCTCGCGGTCCATGCGGATGTTGCGCGGCAGCTCCACGAGCTTGGCTATGGTCCCGAGAGCGACGGCGACGTCCGTCGCTCGGACGTGGTCGGGCGCGCGCCCCTGTTCGAGTGTGAGCTTGGCGGCGCCCGTTACCTCGTGCGTCGGTTCCGTCACGGCGGCCTGCTGCGGCGCCTGACGGGCCGCCGGTTCCTGGACGCCGAGCGCCCTTTCCGCGAGCTGTGTCTCTCGGATTCGCTCCTGCGGCTCGGCATCCCGACCCCCCGAGTCGTGGCAGCTCGCGCACGCTCTGCGGGGTTCGGCTGGCAGCTCGAGGTCATCACGCCTCGACTCGAGGGGACGATCGATCTCGGCACCTGGCTGGGGCGGCTGCGCCGCGACGAGGCGCCCGCGACCAGCCGCTCGACCGTCCTCGAAGCCTTCGGCGACCTCGTGCGACGCATGCATCTGCACGGGCTCCTGCATGCCGACCTGCAGCCGAACAACGTCCTCGTCGACGAGAGCGGCCTCGCAGCCAGCGGCGTACCGCGCCTGCACGTGCTCGACCTGGATCGCTCGGCCTTCGCCGAGATCTCCTCGCGGGAACGCCGCGCTCAACTGGTCCGGCTGTACCGCCACGTCGCCCGCACCGAGGCCAAGCATGGCGCGTGTCTCACCCGCGCCGACTTCGCGCGTTTCCTGCGCGGCTACGACCCCGAGCGCAGCCGCTGGAAGGCGGATTGGCGCGGAGTGCGCGAGCACCATGGCCGGCGTCGGCTCTGGCACGGCCTCGGTCGCGTCATCGAGCGCCTCCTGGCCGACCCGCGGGACGAGAGCCGCCACCGGATTCTCGTACCGGCCGACCCGTCCGCCAAGGGCGGCGGGCGCCTGTGATCGAAGCGCGGCCGGAGTCCCCAGCTGGATGACCGCATCGCGTGGAGCGCGGAGGAGCGGGTCGCCAATCGGCTCGCCGCCCACGACCCCTGCTTCCCGCCTCGGGGAGGGGTGCGCTTGTTGTCCTTGGCGGCCGGCTTGGGCTTGGGCTCCTGTTCGCCAGGCTTCGGAGGGGGCTGCGCCTCCAACCAGACGGTCTGCAGGGCGAGATTCCGCCGCGCCGCGTCGAGGGTCGCTCGGGCGGTGAGGGTGGCCCCGGTCACCTTCGAGATGCCCTTCTTCTTCTTGAGCGAGAGGTCGTCGTCGAGCCCACGCCCCACGAACTGGCCGTACCAACTGGCCCGCGGCAGATACTCGGCCGGCTCCCCGAAGGCGAGCACTTCGATGCGCGCGATCTTGCCGTCGGGGTCGACCACGATCATCAACGTCTCGCGCAGGGTGCGCACCCTGTGCACGTCGAACCAGGCCGTGCCGATCACCTTGCCGTCCCTCGTCGCAACGTAGGGATAGACCAGGCTCCGTCCGAACTCTGCGCCGGCCAGCTTGGTCACGCGCGCCTTCTGCTCCTCGGTCAGGACCAAGGTGCTGCGCGTGACCTCACACTCGGGAAAGGCCAGCTCGAGGGCCTCCTCCTTGGTGAGGAAGGTCTCACCCGCCGCCGCGAACGAGGCGAGCAGGGTGCAGAGGAGGAGTCGCACGCTCATGGCTAGAAGACCCACCCGAGGGTGATCTGGAACCGGTCGGCGAGGAGGTCGTTGTCGTAATCCGCGTAGTCGGCCTTGATCACGATCTGGTCGATCGGTCGATAGTGGAGACCGAAGGTGATCGCGCGCTCGTCGACGCCGCCGGCGGACGGGTCCGTATCGATCTCCTCGTAGCGGATGAAGGGATAGAGGGACTTGACCTCGTTGTCCCTGAGCAGGTCCCAGCCCGCCTCGGCATACCAGCCGGACAGGTCCATGCTGCCCGCGTCGCGGTCGTCCACCGAGGCCTCCGCGATCAGCGCGCGCAGCCACAGGGGACCGGACTTGTAGTCCGCGTGGAGTTCGAAGATGGAGGTCTCGAGGCTTCCGCCGACCATGCCCTGGCCCGCGTCACCCGAGTAGAGCGAGCCGCCGAGCACCAGCCCCGGGGTATCGGTGTAGTCGAGGGAGGCGATGAGCGCCATGTCGTCGCTCAGGGCCTCGCTGCCCTTCTGGCGACCTCCGCGCAGACCGCTCATGCCCCCGAAGCCGCCGCCGTCGAAGCCACTGACGACCGCGACCTGGTAGTCGAGCCCACCGAGGTCGCCGTAGATCGAGGCGCCGCCTTCCCGCCAGGTGGACGGCAGTATGTAGCTCTCGGTCAGGGGGCGAGTCGCGCCGAGGTAGGTGGTCGGCTCGTGGATTGCGTTGACGAGGCCCATGGGGACCAGCATCAGGCCGCCCCGAAAGTTCACCGCGTCCGAGTGCAGGTAGTCGAGGTACGCGAACTCCACGAAGGACTCGTCGGCGTGCTCGAACTCGATCTCGGAGTTGAAGACCCACTTCTCGTCGAACTTGTAGCCGAAGTAGAGGACGACCCGATGGAGGTCGAACTCGTTGCTCCCCCCGTCGGGGAAGAGCATCTCCGCCTCCCCGTACCCGCCGATCGAGAGGCTGCCCTCCGCCGCACGGTAGACCTTGGAGCCGGCCGGGCCGACGCCGTTCTGGGCCTCGCCGACGGGCGGGATCACGTCCGCGAGGGTGTAGTCCTCGAGGTCACCGGCGAGCGCGGCGAACTTGCGCTCGAGCTCGTCGAGGCGGTCGTCGTCCGACTGGGCGGTGACGGGCTCGACCTCGGGGGTCGGGTCCTCGGCGGGATGGGCAGCGGCAGCGAGGGCGGCCAGATAGAGGGCGTGAATGGGGAGCATCAGGATCGATTCATTCGAGAGGGGAGAGGCGCACCAAACCGCGGTAGCGCCCTCGAACGTGTTCGGGGCCGAGGCCCCAGCCAGGTGTTGCGCGCACGGCCAGCTCGCCGCCGCGGCGCGTTTCGACGACGAGGACCTCGACGCCGTGAAGCTCTCGACCGAGCGCGAGGGCGCGCTCCGGGCCGAGGACGAAACAGCCGGTCGCCAGGGCGTCCGCGGCGAGGGCGCTCTCGGCCCAGACCGTGACGCTGCCGAAGTCGTTGGCCGGGTGGCCGGTCCGTGGATCGAGCAGGTGACCCACGAGGATCCCGTCGACGACGAGGCCCCGCTCGGAGTTGCCCGAGGTCGCGACCGATCCGGCGGGCATGGCGAGCGAGAGGAGCGCGCTGTCGCGCTCGCGCGGATGGGCGACCTCGACCGGGAACTGGCCCTCCCCGAGGAAGGCCAGTTGGCCGCCGAGATCGAGGACTGCGCGGGTCACACCCGCTCGCTCGAGGGCGGCCAGGGCGTGGTCCAGGCCGGCGCCCTTGCCGAAGCCCCCCTCCTCGATCCACGCGCCCGCGACCTGTAGTGTGGCGCTGCTCTCGTCGAGGCGGACGAGGTCGTGTCCCGTCTTGCTCCGCGCTAACTCGATCTGGTGGGCAGTCGGACGTCGCCCCGCGCCGCGCAGGTCCCAGGTCTGAACGAGGGCGCCCACGACCGGATCGAAGCCACCCTCCGTCACGGCGCTCCACGACCACGCCGCCGAGAGCTCGGAGGCCAGGCGGGGAGAGAGCGCGACGCGGACGCCGGCCGGAGCTGCGTTGAGACGCGCGAGCTCGCTGTCCTGGGTCCACGTGCTCAGGCGCAGGCTGGTCTCCTCGAGGGCGTGCACCGCGGCCTCACTGGCCACCAGGGCCGCGCGGCGGTCGGCGGCCGTGACCTCGATCTCCAGGCCGGTGCCCATCAACGCCAGGCGTCGACGCACGAGTGGTTGCTCCGTGGAGAGGTCGCCGCTGGAGCTGGCGCAGGCGCCGACCAGGGCGAGCGCCGGCAGGAGGAGGGTCTGGAGTTGGGCCACGAGGCCCGCGAGTCTACTTGAGATTGCGTCTCAATATCAATGCGATCAAGGGGAAAACCTGGGGCCCGCCAGAGCGGATCGAAGTGGGACACCCGGGCCCCCCGGCCTCGTCAGCCAGACGCGTCCGCGGACCTGGTTGCCGCCTGGCTGCCCTGCGAGGAGCGCACTGCTCGGGTGGGTGCGGACGTGGGCCCGGGCGGACGCGCGTCAGGCGATGGAGTCGTGCGTTCCGGCGCCGTCCGGCAGATCCGCGATCGCTACACGCGGGTAGACGGGACCCTCCGGCGAGAGAGCCGCACGCATCAGCGACGACATCGCCCGGTGGTGCCGCTGGCGCAGGATTGGTGACAGGATGCGCTCGTTGACCCGCCGCACCCGGCGCCGCAGCTGGCCCTCGATCTCGCGAGCGCCGGCCACGTTCCCGACGTCCCTGCGCAGCAGGGCCGCCGTGCCCACGATCACGATCCGATCCGCGAGCTCACCGCTGAAGCGTTCGAAGATCCCGAGCGCCTGCTCCGCCAACTCGTGGGCCGCGGGCCCCGCGCCGCCCTGTCGCGCGAGGCGCGCGCGCAGGGTCAGGTTGAGGGCCTCGACTCGCCCGAGACCCATCTGCTGCGCGAGGCGCGTGTTGCGTTCGAGCATCCCGAGGGCCTCGGAGTCCCCAGCCTCGGCCAGGAGCGTCCCCAGGAACACGGTCGCCAGGGCCTGGCCGCGCTTGTACTCGATCTCCTGGCAGGCGAAGACTGCTTCGCGGAGGACGAGCTCTGCCTCCTGCGTGCGGTCCACGTCGAGCAGCAGGCGGCCATGTCGGGCCGCAGTCTCGGCGGCCAGGCGCCGCTCGCCAGCATGGGCCGCATGGCGGGCGGCGCGATGGATGGCCGCGAACGCACGCCGCGGGCGTCCGACCAGGCGGTACGTGCGGGCGCGCAGCAAGTAC
>JAQBVH010000290.1 GCA_027623615.1 Planctomycetota bacterium
TGACACGGGGAGGACCGGCCACCGGAGGTTGCTCCTGAGCCCTATCACGGGCCAGGAACCGATCACGAAGCCAGACGGGTGGGATTGCCCCAGGGTTCCCTGTTTGAGCCGGAAATGAGGTCGTCCTGCCGCCAAGGGCCCCCTGGGCGCAGGCAGAGGTGCCCGCTCGGGTGGGGCCCCTGGGAGGACTAGTTTTCGATCACGCAGAAATCGTCGACCTCGGCCCAGGGGTTTTCCTGGACTGCGCCGATGCCGACTCCCTGATGGCCTACGCCGTCTCGATCCCAGACAGGTCCACCCCGCCGCGGCGCAGGGCGTCTTCCATCTTGGCCATGGTCGGCTGCTCGATCAGGCCGACCTCGGTGATGATCCCGGTGATCAGGCGCGCCGGCGTGATATCGAAGGCCGGTGAGTAGACCTTTACCCCCTCGGGCGCGGTGCGCTTGCCGAAGCCCTCGGTGATCTCCTCGGGCGCGCGCTCCTCGATCGGGATCAGGTCGCCGGAGTCGAGGCTCGGATCGACCGTCGAGAGGGGCGCGACCACGTAGAAGGGGACGTCGTGGGCCTGCGCGGCCAGCGCGACGCTGTAGGTGCCGATCTTGTTGCACACGTCACCGTTGCGGGCGATGCGGTCCGAGCCGACGAAGACGGCATCGACCTTGCCCTCGAACATCACGCGCGCGGCCATGCCGTCGGTGATCAGGGTCACATCGATGCCCGCGTGCATCAACTCGAAGGCGGTGATGCGCGCGCCCTGCAGCAGGGGACGCGTTTCGTCGGCGAAGACATGGATCGTCTTGCCCTGCTCCTTGGCGACGTACATCGGCGCGAGCGCCGTGCCCATGCCTGCGGTCGCTAGCGCACCGGCGTTGCAGTGGGTGAGCAGGGTGTCCCCGTCATGGATCAGCTCCGCGCCGATCTCGCCCATGCGACGGCAGGTGTCGCGATCGCCGTGGAAGATCGCGTGGGCCTCCTCGAACAGGCCAGACACGATGCCTTCGCCGTTCGCGCCGCCGGCGTGATCCTTCTCGGCCTTGGCGCGCATCCGGTTCAGCGCCCAGAACAGGTTCACGGCGGTCGGGCGGGCCGCCGCCAGAGTGTCACACACCTCACCGACCTTGGCGACCAGCGCCCCGGCCTCCATGCCAGCGTCCTCCTGGATCCCGAGCAGGACCCCGTAGGCGGCCGACACACCAATGGCTGGCGCGCCGCGCACGGCCAGGCGATAGATGGCATCGACCATCTCGGGGACAGTGCGAACGGCGATCTCGACGTGTTCGAGGGGGAGGAGGGTCTGCTCGACCATCTGGACGTGGCCCGGACGGTCGCCTTCCCAGCGGAGGGTCTCGATGTGCATGGCGCGCAGACTTTATCCGGCTGCTGCCCGCGAGTCAGACTCCGTCCCGTTTTGAGTTGATTTCCGAGATTGCTGAAGAACGTTCAGCCCCAGCGCACGAGCCGGCGAAGAGGGTGGGCGGGACAGCGTGGGGCTGTTCCCAACTACGGGGGTAGGTCTTGAGATCGAAACGCAGTCAGTGCGAGGGGTTCACCTTGGTCGAGGTGATGATCGCGATCGCTTTGCTAGCGATCGCCTTGATGGGCTTCTCGAGGTCCATGGTCTCGAGCATGGTGGCCTCCCAGACCGAGACCGAGATCCGCTCGGCCAGCGAGGCTGGGCAGAGCGTGCTCGAGGAGCTCAGCGGCGCGACCTTCTCAGACGTCTTCGCCCTGTACAACGACGACCCGGACGACGACCCCGCCGGAGTGACCGGGCCGGGCTCGTCCTTTATCGTCGACGGACTCGACGCGACGCAACCTGGTGGCTCAGCAGGTGAGATCCTGCTTCCGATTGTCGAGGTCGACGGCGGCTACCAGGTCCGTGAGGACCTCGAGCTTCCAGAGATCGGGATGCCCCGGGACCTGAACGGGGACGGCGTGATCGATGCCGTGGATCACTCTGGGGACTACGTGATCCTCCCGGTCCGGGTTCGCCTCGAGTGGGACTCGGGGCGAGGTCGCTCCGAGGTTGTCTTTCGCAGCGTGTTGATGGGGGTCTAGATGCGAGTTCAACACCAGTCCGGATTCACGCTGGTCGAGATCGTCCTGGCGATCGGCTTGCTCTCCGTGGTCCTCGGTGGAGCCGCCATGGTCTCGCAGACCGGCGCCGACGCGCAGCGTTCGATGACCGCGGTCGCCGCCCTCGAGCAGAACCTCCAGCGCTCCTTGCAGCGCGCTGCAGCAGAGCTCACCACGTCCGGCGTCGGCCTGCTGCAGCCTGATCCGGTCGAGGGCCTCGCCTACAACGACCTCGACTTCCAGCAGGTCATTGGCCAGACCGACGGGGTCGCCGACCCGGGGCCGACCCAGCAGCTCATGACCGAGCTGGAGCCTGGCGAGTTCGACGACGGACTGGACAACGACGGGGACGGATTGGTGGACGAGCGTCGCCTGCTCCTGATCCGCGACCCTGGCGGGGACGATGAGCAGCGGGTCGTGCTCTGTTCCGGAGTCCTGGAGCTGCTCGACGGCGAGCTGGCCAACGGCCTGGACGACAACGGAAACGAGGTGGAGGACGAACCCGGCTTCCACCTGGAACGGAACGGGTCGGTACTGACCCTGCGCATGTCCTTGGGCGTGCGCGGCATGGGGGGGGACGTTCTTGTCCGCACCTCGCAACTGGACGTGCGATTGAGGAACTAAGCATGAGGCGCAGAGCACAAAGCAATCCCGACGGACCCGAACGCGGGTCCGCGCTGATCACGGTTCTGGTGGCCGTTGGAGTACTGGGGACCCTCTCGATGGCCCTCCTGGGCACGGTGAACTCATCCTTCCGTGTGGGGGACACGGCGCGGAACGAGGTCGGCGCGCGCTTCCTGGCGGAGGCCGGGCTCGCGGAGAGCGTCGACGCCCTGCGGCGCGGGGCGGAACCGAACCTGGGGCAGAACGGCGCGCCGGTCGATTGCGGCACGGGCAGCTTCTGGGTCGCGGTGACGGACGAGGGATCGGGCCGCTTCGCCCTGGTCTCCACCGGGATGCAGGGGCGCGCGGCCTGCCGCGTGGAGCTCGTGATCGAGGGCGCGGAGAGCAACCTGTGGTCCTATGGGGCGTTCGGCGACCTTGGCCTGCGCATGGAATCGAACGCCCACGTGGACAGCTACGACTCGGGTGACGGCTACAGCGCTGGCAACGGGAGTGGCAATGACAAGTGGGACAAGGCCAACGGCCACGTCGGCGCCAACGGCAACGTGACGCTCGAGTCCAACGCTGCGGTCTATGGGAACGCGGTCCCCGGACCCGCGGGCAGCACGGTCCTGAACGGCAACTCGACCGTCTCGGGCGCGACGGCGCCGAACACCCAGGTCGTCGAGCTTCCCCCGATCGAGGTCCCCAGCATCGCCTCGACGGGGGACTGGTTCCCCTCGGGGACCGTCTCGCTCGGGGGCGGGGACCACGCGTTCGACGCGTTCGAGCTGGACGGCAATTCGACACTCACGATCACCGGCCCGGCCCGGATCGTGTGCGACAACATGTACCTCGAGTCGAACTCCAGCATCGTGGTCGACGCCACGCTGGGCGGCGTCGAGTTCTACGTCCGGGACGACTTCGTGATGAACAGCAACACACTGATCGCGTCGACCGAGCTGATCCCGGCGGACGTCGCGATGTACCTGGAGACGAACAACATCATCGACCCGGACGCGGACGTGGACCTGGACGAGGTGGACTTCGACTCGAACGCGAAGCTCTACGGCACGGTGTATGCACCTAACGCCCACGTCGAGATCAACTCGAACTTCGAGCTGTTCGGGGCCCTCGTCGCCAAGAGTGTGCACCTGGACAGCAACTCCTACATCCACTTCGACGAGGCCTTGCTCGACCAGGGCGATGACTCGAGCTCGGGGCAATTCACCCGCGTCTGCTGGCGCGAGCTGCCCGTGCCCGCGTCGGAGATCCAGTGGTGAGAGCCTTGTGTTTCGGGGCCGCCCTCCTGTTCGCAGTGGATCGGGGGGCGGCCCAGACCGTCGAGCCCACCGACCCCAGTTCGGTGTGCGTGCGCCTCCTGCGTGACTCGCGGGTCCCGCAGGGCAGGGCGGTCGGGTTCTTCGAGGCGGGCCTTGCGGAGGTGGCCCCCGATTCCGTCCCCACCCTGGTGCGCATCCTCGTGGAGCGGTCGGTTCCGGGCCTCGACGACGGTGAACAGCCGCAGACCCTCTCAGGTCCGCAGCTGGAGCTGATCATGCAGGCCCTGGCCGGAGCCGACCCGGCGGTGCTCCTCGCTGAGATTCCCGCGTTGGTGGTCCAGGAGGAATCGACGCCAGAGCAGCGCGCTGCAGCCGTGCGCCTGGTTGCCCTCGCAGGAGACTCCGATCAGCTGGTGCAGGTCCTGAACTTGACAGCCAACCCGGACGAGGTTCGCTACGGCTCGGCCTTGCACGCAGCGCTCGATTGGTCGCTGCTACGGTGCTTGCAGCAAGCGCCGAACCAGACCCAGCGTGCACTGAAGGCCCGGGTCGGGCTCCTCGTCGATCACCAGGCC
The DNA here is from genome assembly GCA_027623615.1 of Planctomycetota bacterium. Taxonomy (GTDB): domain Bacteria; phylum Planctomycetota; class UBA1135; order UBA1135; genus JALWOP01. The sequence goes on from JAQBVH010000290.1 coordinate 4,538, forward strand.
GTGGCCTGCGCCAGGGCGCTCGCCGAGGCCGGGTCACCGGTTGGCCTCGAGGTGCTGCTCCCGATCGCCAGACGCTTCCCAGGAGTACGGACTGAAGTGCTCGCCCACGCACGCCGCCTCGGGTCCAGCGGGCGTGCAGACCTCGATCAGGAGTGGGCTGAGTTTTTGATCGGGTTCCTGCACGCGGACGAGGGCAACCTCGCGCGCGCAGCGGCCTTGACCCTTGGCTCGTTCGATCACCCGAGCGGCGTCGGCGCCCTCGTAGCAGGGCTCGGATCGTCGGTCCTGGCCAGCGAGTCCCATTGGGCGCTGCAGCGGCTGACCGGACTGCGCATGCCCCTGGACCCCGCAAGGTGGAACCGCTGGTTCGCCGGCGAGGAGCGCTTCTTCCACGCGGACTACGATCAGAACCGGAACGCGCTCCATGGACGCGATGCTGCGCGGGCGGTGGCAGCCATCCGGGAGCTCTCGCGTCACCGCTACCGACGCCACGAGATCGCGCGGGAGCTCGCCCTGGCCCTGCGCGACGCTCCCAGCGAGCGGCGTCGCATGCTGTGCAATGCCCTGGAGGCCGTCGGATCTCTCGAGGGGAGCGCTGCCTTGATCGATGCCCTCGAGGACACCGATCCAACGACGAGCAGCGCAGCCTACCGGGCGCTGCGGACGATCACGGGCTTCGATCTGCCGGCAGACGCGGCGGCCTGGCGAGCGCGGCTCGACGGCGTCAGGCTCTGAATGACTGGGCGCCC
>JAQBVH010000291.1 GCA_027623615.1 Planctomycetota bacterium
GGGGCAGGGAGACCCACATCTCGATGGCGGGTTTCGGGGGCGCCTGGTGCTGGGCGGGGCCCGTTGACTCCAGAACGAGCCCCCTTCGCTCCACCGCCAGGACCAACAGGGGCCAGACTCCGCCGACCCCGTCGAGCCCGAGGACCTCCGCCCCTTGCCGCAGTCGCAGAACGTTTCGGGCGTGGTGGTCCTCCCCGGGCGCGAGGACCGGGCCCGCGGGCCCGACCGGACCTTCGAGGAATACACGTCGTTGGCTCACTCCGGGATCCTGCGGACGGCGGGAGCAAATTGCGAGCGGGGGGTGCAAGCGGCTATCCTCTCGGCGCCCAGAGGTCGTAACCCCGCGTCACCACCGGGGTAGGGCGCACGACTTGCCCCGAAGCCGGCCCCGAGCGGGGCAGGCCTCGGACCGCCCGGCCGGGGCGGCACCCACGCCCCCTCCCCCGACTTGCCCCGGCCCTCCCATCCCCATGAGTCACCGCTACTCCCTGCGCTTCGAATCCGGAGAGCGCGCCGGCGAGGCCGTCCCGATCACCGGGCCGACCTTCACGATCGGTCGAAAGCCGGGCAACTCCCTCCAGATCGTGGAGGCCTCGGTGTCCGGCAACCACGCGGAGCTCTCCGTGACCGGGGACCGGGCGATACTCCGTGACCTCGGGAGCACGAACGGCACCAAGGTCGGCGCGAACAAGATCGACGAGGCTCCCGTCGCCGCGGGTGATCGGGTCACGATCGGTCACGTCGCGTTCACCTTCGTCGACGAGGACCTCTCGGGTAGCGCGGCCCCGGCAGCCGCGCCCGCCGAAACCAGCACGGTCAGCGCGGAGAACCTGGCGCGGGCGCGGCGCGGCGCGCGCTCGTCCAAGCTGGGCCTGGTCGCGATCGGTGTACTGGCCGTGGCCGGCGGCGGCGTCTGGTGGTGGATGAACCAGGGCGGCGGTACGCAGGATCGCCAGCGACCGGTCGAGGCGGTCGCCGGCAACCTCCTGACGACCAACTACTCGTTCGAGAAGGTGGGAGGTTGGACCTCGACCGAGGAGCTCCCCGGCCTCTTCGGTGCGAGCGCACGCGCACGCTACTCCGGTGAGACTGGCCTGAGCGCCAGTGTCGGCGAAGGGGAGGGCGCCGAGCACGTCTCGGACGCCGTCCCGTGTCGCGACGGGCAGCGCTACACCGCGGTCGCGCGCATCCGCGTCAGCGGCGACGCGACGGCTCGGCTCGGACTGCGCTTCCTGGCCAAGGAGGACGACGGCCTGACCCCGGGCCCGGCGATGATCTGGTCCAGCCCGATCGGCGACAGTGGTTGGGAGGAGTTCGATCTGGCTGCCACGGTCCCCGGCGGCTACGGCGAAGTGCAGGTCGTCCTGCGCGCCGATGTGACCCCGGACGGTTCAGGTCGGGTCGACGTGGACGACGTCAGCCTGGTCAGCGCGATCGGCCAGCCGAGCGCCACGATCGGCTCGAGCGCGTTCCACCTCGCCGGCGGAAACCTGACCCTCTCGAACATCGGCACCGTGCTCCTGTCGCGGGCCGAGGTGGGCGACGCCGCCGGCGTCGTGCCCGCGACGATTGCAGCCTCCGGCGGGAGCGCAATCCTGACTCCGGCGCGTGCGGGGACCTGGCGCCTGCGCTGCGAGGCTGCCCTGATCGTCGGCGGGGTCGCCACCCTCGGCGCGGACGGCTACAGCGGCCGCTCGGGCGAGTTCGAGGCCAGCGGCGTCTCGGACGTGCTGCTCGGCGAGGGCCAGTACCTGGTGCGACTGAACCTCGGCGGCGAGACGAGCGTGAAGGCGCGGGCCTCCGGGCGGGCCCTCCTGCTCGAGATTCCCCTCGGCGCCGGCGTCAATCCGCGCATCCAGCTCGACTTCTCCGAGGAGCGCAAGCGCGTGATCACCCTGACGGCGCAAGCCAAGGAGGCCGAGTCGGACGGGCAGCTAGGGCGCGCGCTGCGGCTCTGGCAGACCCTGCTCGACGAGGTGCCCTTCGAGGCCCACGCGGTGACCGAGGCCCAGGGTCGGCGCGCGGTGTTGTTGCAGGGCGGCTTTGCCCTGACGCGCGAGCTGGCGGCCGAGATCGAACGCGCGAGCTTCTTCCGACTGGTCGACATCTACCGCGAGTGCCGCGCCAGCGCGGAGGGCATTGCGGCCGTCTACCAGGGCTCGGAAATCGATGAACAGGCGGCCGAGCTGATCGCCGGGATCGACGCGGACCTCGTGTCCCTCGAGGCCCAGCTCGACCGTCACGAGGTTGGGCGCCTGAAGGCGATCCTGACCGGACTCAAGGCCATGGACTCCAAGGTCCTGGCGGCCGAGGTCGAGGGTTATCTCTCCAAGAACTACGGGGGCATGGACTGATGGCCAAGACCGTCACCGGAATCGACGTCGGCCAGCGCACGGTCAAGTTCCTGCGCGGCCACTACAAGGGGAACACGTTCCACGTCGCCGACTTCGCGATCTTCGACAACCCGGCTGCGGTCGGGTCCGATGATTGGATCGCGAAGGGTTGGGCCGCGTCCATCCAGGCCTTCAAGCCCGGCCCGGCGCGCATCGGCCTGACCGGCAAGAACGTCAACGTGCGCTACACGCGCGTGCCGCGCGTCCCCGACTGGCAGCTGCGCAACCTGATGCGCTTCGAGGTCTCCGAGGTCGGCGATCAGTCCGGCACGGAGGTCGCGAGCGACTTCAACCTCTTGCCGGAGATGCCCGAGATCGAGGGCGAGGACGTGGTCCTGCTCGCGATGGCCCGCGAGAGCCTGCTCGACGCGCACCTCGACGGCCTCGACGAGGTCGGCGGCAAGCTCGAGTGCTTCAGCCCGAGCGCGATCGCCCTCTACAACGCCTGGCTGCGCTACGGCGTGGTCCAGGACGACACGGTGCTGATCGCGAACATCGGCTACGACAACCTCGACGTGGTCATCGCGCGTGGGCCGGATCTCCTGTTCGCACGCAACCTCTCGGGGGGGGGCAAGCTCTTCGACGAGGCGATCGCGAGTCGCATGGGCGTCAGCGCTGATCAGGCCGAGAAGGTCAAGCTCAAGATGGCGTCCCTGGCCCCGGGAACGAGCTACCAGTCGCCCAACCACGAACGCGCCAGCCGCGCGATCCTGGGCGCCGCTGGCCAGCTCCTGTCCTTGCTCCAGTCGGCTGTCCTGTTCTGCAAGAGCCAGGTCAAGGTGACCGGGCTCAAGCTCGACCGCGTGATGATCTGCGGCGGCGGGTCGGCCCTCGAGGGGCTGCCCCAGTACCTCGCGTCGGGCATGAACGTGCCCGTCGAGCGCTTCGACCCGTTCCGTGTCGTCAACACGGACAGCTTGCCCCCCGAGATCGCCGACGAGCTCGAGAAGCACAAGCTCCAGTCCGTGGTCGCCCTCGGGCTGGCGACGATGTCGACCGATCCCGAGGCGTACGACCTCGAGATCCTGCCCGCCGCCGTGGTCAAGCGCCGCGCCTTCCTCGAAGGCCCGGCCTGGTTGATCGCAGCGGCGGTCGTGGCGGTCCTGTTCCTCTTGAACAAGGCGACCACCCTGAGCTCGGAAGCGGCCACGGTCCGTAAGGAGGCTCAGGGCTTGACCGCACAGGTGCGCCGCGCCCAGTCGACGCATTCGAAGGCCGAGAAGTTCACCACGAGCAACGCGACCCTCTCGGAGCTGGTGGTCGAGGTCGAGGGTTTGGCCGGCATGGGCGAGCAGGCCGCGCGGGTCCTGGCCCAGCTCGACCAGCACCTGCCCAAGGACTTCTGGATGACCCAGATGGTCGGCGAGGTCGGCTCGGACACGGAGCTCGGCATCCAGCGCAACAAGGAGCGTCCGATCCTCAAGGTCGAGGGGGACATCCAGGAGGGCATCCAGTCCGCGGTGGGCCAGTTCAACGAGCTGACGAAGCGCCTGCGCAAGGAGTTGCCGGGAGTGGAGCTCAAGGGCAACCCGGACCGGGGCTGGTTCATCGACCTCTCGCTCTACGGCGAGCACGAGCGCGTGGACGCGGAGGAGGGGGAGTAGCCATGGACTTCGAGAACTACTGGCAGGAGAACAAGCGCTCCTTGACCATGATCGGCGGCGGTCTGCTCGTGTTCCTGATCGCGAACATGATCGTGAACTCGACCTTCGGCGGCGAGCTGGCGGATGCGCAGAGGGACAAGCGCACCCAGGAGGGCAAGCTGCGCTCCGAGCGCTACGACCGCGACGGCCTGAGCAAGGCGACCCTGGACAACGAGCGCCTGCAGGTCGTGCACGATGCCCTGCTCGCGTCCGTGGTCTTCGAGTCGCGACCCGAGTTTCAAGCGGATCCGAACCTGGGGTCGATCGCGGCGCAGTACTTCACGCGGGTGGAGGAGGTGCGCGACCAGCTCACACGCCGCGCGAGCCGGAGCGGCATGCGCGCCGACCAGGCCTGGGGCGTCGAGGTGCCCGAGACCAACCTGACGCCGGTCATCGAGCGCCACCTCGAGGCCCTCGACCTGATCGATCGGGTGGCCAACCTGGCCATCGACACCGGCGTGACGCGCATCGCGAAGATTCAGGTCACCCTCGACCCAGCCTTCGACTCGAAGCGCGGGGTGGGCCGGCTCGAGAAGACGCGGGTGACCTTCACCCTCGACACGACGGCGATGTCGGTGACCCGCCTGGTCAGCGCCAGCCAGAGGAGCCAGCCCTACGGGCAGCCGCTCACCCTCGAGGGATTCAAGATCAAGGGCGAGCGCACGCGCCCGGGACAGGTCACGGCTGACCTGACCTTCCTCGTGGTGCGCCTGACCCAGAGCCAAGAGGACGAGTGATGAACTTGAAGACCGAATCCGCCGTCTTCTTCCTCTTCACCGGATGGGTCGTCATGGGCCTGACCGGCGGGGACGACTCGGGGGGCTCCGGCAGCAGCGCGAAGGGCAAGCCGAAGAAGTACGAGGCCGTCGCGATCCCGGACTCAGCCGGGGCCCTGCCGCTGGCCGATCGCAGCGACTACTACTCGCGCGACCTGTTCGCGCCGCCCGGTGACACGGCGCCCCTGCCGCCGCTCGAGCTGGTGATGCCGCCGCTCGAGGCCCTGCCCGCCCTCGCGCCACCGTCCGCCTACGGACCCGGCGCCTCGATGGCGCACCTGCTGGCGACGCCCCTGACGATCACGCCCGTGCCGGGCCTGTTCTCCAGCACGGACGAGGACGACCAGCCGCCCCCCGAGGACGGGGGCCCGCTCGACCCCAGGGACTTGAGCGCCGATCAGCGCGCCGCGCGGATCGCGGCCTTCAAGCGCTTGCACGACTGGGGGGTGATCGACGGTTCCCTGCGCTTC
>JAQBVH010000292.1 GCA_027623615.1 Planctomycetota bacterium
GGGGTCGAGGCTGCGGTCGCCGCCGGCGGCGCGGAAGGCGGCCAGGACGCGCGCCCGAAACCCGCGCGGATCCCGTTCGCGGAGCCCGGCGGCGCAGCCGACGAGCAGCCCCTCGGGTTCGACCGTCGCGCCGAGCCGGACCCGAGCCAGGTCGATCAACGCCACGCGGCCGTCGGGCTGGACGAGGACGTTGCCCGCGTGCAGGTCCCCGTGGCGCACTCCGCCGCCGACCAGGGCGGCCAGGAGTCGACCGAGGTGTGGGGCCACCTGAGTGGCGGGAACCGGCCACGGCTCGCGCCCCTCGAGCAGGTCGTCGAGGGAGACCGCGTCGCTCAGGTCCTCGAGAATCAGCTCCCACTGTCCGTTCCGTCGGCGCACCTCGATCGGTGCGGGGACGGGCAGACCACGCGCGGCAAGTTGCTCCAGGGCTGCGAACTCGCGGGCAGCCCGCAAGCGATCGCCCACCCGGTTCCAGACGCCCCGCGCGTGGTAGCGCTTGACGATCTGGGACCGCCCGCCCTCCCACTCGCGGGTGACGGTCCGCCGCGCGCCGGTCTTGAGGATCACGGGCGGAGAGGGTTCGCGAACGCGGCTCATGGTTGATGCGGGCCCAACGATACCCCGGCGCGGGCGTGGGCGGCGGGTTCGGGCGGCGAGGGAGGCAATCGTTCGCTCTCCCCCCCCGCAAGGGAGCCCGTGCAACGGCCCGTCCGATCCACCACACTACGGGTTCGGGGGTTCGGGGCACCCGGACAGCTGACCCCTCCGCTTGAAGCTCCAGCTCTACATCCTGCGCCAGCTGATCGTGTCGGTGGCCTTCTCGGTGGGGGGGCTGCTGCTCGTGGCGTTGCCGGGCATCGCCGTGCGGACGGTGCACGAGATCCCGTCGGCGAGGGCCGTGCACGTGGCCCAGTTCGTGGCGATCTCGCTGCAGAACGTGGTCCCCTACGTCTTGCCGATCTGCTTCCTGCTCGCCACGGTCGCGACCTATGGGCGGCTGGCCTACGACCGGGAGTGGACGGCGATCCAGATGGCGGGTGTGCGGCCGGTCAAGCTGCTGCTCCCCGCAGTGCTGGTCGGCGGCGTGCTCGGGGCCTTCGCGCTGCTGCTGCTGACCCAGGTGCTCCCTGGCGGCAAGGCTCGCCAGCGGCTGCTGCTCGTCGAGGCGACCTCCGAGGCGCTGACGAACCTGGGTCCGGGCGGGGCCAGCCTGTCCTTCGGCGACGGCGCAATCGTGCTCGAGGCAGTGCGCTTCGACAAGACGACGGGCCTGATGCACCAGGTCTTCCTGCGCCGCACGAACGACGCTGCGACGCGGGAGGACTACCACGCCGATTCGGCCCGCATCGAGATCGTGGACGGGGAGCTGCTCGCGGAGCTCTATGAGCTGATGTACGTGGCGCGCAGAGACGGCGAGCTGACACAGATGTGGTCCGAGGAGGTCCAGGTGCGACAGCGCCTCGAGACGGAGCAGGCCTCGACCAGTCCGCGCTACCTGACCAACGCACAGATCCGGGCCCACGTGCCCACGGTCGAGGACAAGACGGCCGTCCCGCGCTACTGGTTCGAGCTCCACTACCGCTACGCGCTGGCCGCGGTGTTCCTGGTGTTCGCCTTCCTCGGACCGGCCACCGGGTTGATCGCGCGCAAGGGCACCCAGCTCGGCGCCCTGTCTATCTCGCTGGGCTACGCGCTCGTGCACTACATCCTGCAGATGCAGGTCGCCAAGGGCCTCGGGACCAGCGGCGCATGGGATCCGGTCCTGGCCGCCTGGGCACCGGTCGCGGTCGGCGCCGTGGCGTCGTTCTGGATCACACGGAGGGCGCTGCGCCGATGAAGCGACGCTTCGCGCTCGGCGGGCGACTCGACCGCTACGTCCTGGCCCACTTCGTCAGCTGCTACGTGCTCGCCGCGTGCGTGCTGGTCGGGCTGTTCGTGATCGTCGACGCCTCGGGCAACGTCGAGAAGTGGATGGAGGCCTCGGACAAGGGCCCGCCGGCGACCCTGGTCGAGATCGCGAGCTTCTACCTGATGAGCTTGCCGTACATCCTGCTGCAGGTCGGGCCGTTCGTGACCTTGATGGCGTCGATGTTCACGGTGAACAAGCTCCTCAAGAAGAACGAGCTGTCGCCGATCCTGTCGGCTGGCGTCAGCGCCCACCGCATGCTGCTGCCGGTCTACCTCGGAGCCGTGCTGCTCGGGCTGGGCATGGTCGGCTTGCGGGAGGCCTGTGGTCGCTGGGTCGCCATGCCACGTGACGCGCTGCACGCCAAGCTGACCCAGCGTCACACGGAGTTGTTGCACCGCGGCGTGATCGTGCGTCACCTCGACGGGAGCTGGGCGATCTTCGACGAGTTCCGGCCGCTGCCTCCCGATGGGGGCGGCCCGAGCGTGACCGGGCTGACGGTCAGGCTGCGCCGGGATGGGGAGTTCACCAAGGTCGAAGCGGACGAGGCGCGCTGGGACGGTCGCGGTTGGAGCTTGCAGGGAGGTCTGCGCACGGAGCTGATCCACGGTGAGGATGTGGCCTCGACCGAGGTCGACCGGCTCCCGGGCCTCGAGCTGCATCCCGACCTGGTCGAGACCTATCGCCGCGCGCGAGCGACCCCGATGGAGCTGACCTTCGGCGAGGTCGACACCCTCCTGCATCGGGAACCGGACAAGCCGGCCTGGGCGACCCTCTGGCACTACCACCTGACCTTCGCCCTCGCGAACCTGATCCTGGTCCTGGTCGGCGTGCCCCTGATGCTCAGCCACGAGCGCCGGCAGGGGGCTGAGCGCCTGGCCCTCGGCGGCCTCCTGTGCGTGTTCTACTTCGCCCTCGACTTCGTGCTGCGCACCCTCGGCCTGAACGGGAGCCTGTCACCGGTGCTGGCTTCCTGGATCCCGGTGCTCCTGTTCGGCAGCCTGGGGATCTTCCTGACCGACTCGATGCAGACGTAGTCGGCCCCGCTGGGGCCGCCGACGCCTCCTGCGCAGGCGCGAGGTCGCCGGCGTCCGAGTCGCGGGCTCCAAGGGACTCGGCCCTTCGAGGACCGAACTCGCTATCCTCCGTGGCGCCAAGGGGTTCGGTCCGCGGCTTTCCGCTGAGCCTGGGAAGATCCCTGGCCCCGGATCGTCCTCCACGGCCGCTCCGAGCCCCCTTCGATGACCATGAAGACCCGCGCCCTCTTCCTCCTTCCCGTCCTCTTCGCCGCCTGCCAGTCCAGAGGGGCAGGAGACGAGGCCTCGATCAAGTACCTGGTCGGCCAGGGCGACTACAAGACAGCCCTGACGCGGGCCCAGACGTCCTTCGAGGCGAACCCGGATGACGCGGCCGTCGCGGCGGACTACCGGCTGGCGAGCGTGGCCTTCCTTCTGGCGCGGGGCCGCGAGGCGACCTTCGAGGGGCGTGACGAGGAGGCTCTGGCCGACTTCGAACAGGCCGTCGCCCTCGACCCGACCGCGGAACAAGCCGAGCAGTGGCGGGTCAAGACCTCCCGCAAGCTCTCGGACCGTTGGTACCTGCTCGCCCGCGAGAAGCACGCCTCGGATCGCTTGAACGAGGCGGGCAAGGCCTACGAGGTCGCCCTCGACTACGACCGCGAGAACGAGAGCGCCCTGGCCGGTCTCTATCGCGTCGGCGTCCAGCTCGGCTATCGCGAGGGGTTGAGCGAGGACTACTACAACGAGGGCCTGAGCGCGCTGCGTGAGCGCAGCCTGCACGTCTCGAAGTCGCGCTTCAGCTACGCGGACAAGTACCAGGACGGGGACGGCAAGCCCGCGCGCCGTATCGAGGAGGTCGATCGGGCGCTGTCCATGGAGTTCCTCGATCGCGGTCTCGAGCTCGAGGAGCAGGGCTTCTACGCCGCGGCTGGCGCGGAGTACCGCGTCGCGAAGCGGCTCGACGAGAAGAACGTCGCAGCCTTCGAGGGGCAGGCGCGCATGCTCATCGAGGCGGAGGCCCACGAGCTGCTCAAGGGCGGGCAGATGTGGATCCGGCGCGGTGAGTTCGACAAGGCCGTGACGGCCTTCGAGCAGGGCAAGGCCCTGACCAAGGTCCAGGGCGAGCAGTTCGAGGAAGAGATCACGAGCATCGCGGACCTGCGCGCGGGGGCCTCCTACGAGCAGGCGATCAACTACGAGCACGACTTTCGCTTCGTGGAAGCGACCCAGGCCTACCAGAAGCTCCTCGACGAACGGGGCTTCTACAAGGACGTGCGTGCGCGGTTGACCCGCCTCGAGCAGGTGATCGTTGAGGTGCAGACCCTCTACGCTTCGCTCGCGAGCGCCGAGGACGCCGCGGCGCTCAAGGTGATCCTCGAGCGCATCGACGTGCTGTGGCCCGAGTACCGCGACGTGCAGCAGCGCCTCGACGCCATGGGCGGCGAGGCCGGCGGCGTCGAGTAGGGACGACCGCTAGGACTCCGCTTCGACCGGCTGGATCTGCGCCTTGCGCACGGCCCACCAGACGAAGAAGCCGAGCGCGCTGACCTCCACCCAGGGGTGGATCGAGGCCTTGCCGAAGTCGCCGCGCCAGACGACGAAGACCCAGTACAAGTAGGGCATCCAGGCGCTGATGCCGACGATCAAGCCGCCGCGTGCGATCGCGGCGGGGTCGGGCGGGAGCTCCACGGGAAGCTCACCTGCAGCCTCCAGGTGCTTGTCGAGGCGATCGAGCTCAGCGGCGACCCGGTCGACCAGCACCTGGTTCTCGCGCAGCGCGGCGAACTCGAGGGGGAAGGCCCACAGGTTGATGACCATGGCCAGCAGGCCGCCGATCATGTGGGTCGACGGCGACCAGCCCAGCTCGGTCTGCGCCATGGACAACACCCCCGCGACGACGATCGAGAAGGCGCCAAGAATCGCAGCCGGGTAGGCCGCCTTGCGTGCGAAGAACTCGTTGAGCTCGACGAGGAACTCGGGGCCGAGGTCTCGGGCCTGCATCGCTTCCCGCAGGATCCGGCCCGTGAGGATCATGAACAGGATCAGCAGCGAGTGAGCGCCGACGGTGCCGATGGCGGTGAGCAGGGCGACCTTGAAGTGCAGGTCGGTCTGGCCAGACAGGCCGAGCCAGGTCGTCACCAGGAGGGCCGGAACGACGACACAGAGCACCGCCGCGAAGTAGTGAGACATGCGCACGGGGGGCATTCTGCGCAGGTGCCGCGCGGGCGCAATGGGACCTGGCCCAATGAGGGGGACCGCGTCAGGCCAGCAGGTCCTCAGCGACCCTCGCCGGCGTCAGCTCGTCCATCGCACCCAGGGCGCCGGGCCGAGCCCGCAGG
>JAQBVH010000293.1 GCA_027623615.1 Planctomycetota bacterium
GGGCGAGGTCGACCGGGTCCTCGACGGGCTCGCTCAGGTGGTCGACGAGAAGCCGTCCGCCGGTGAAGGCCTCGGGCTGCTCGTCGAGCTGGCCGACGGCCGCCGTGTCGAGAGCGTGCTCCTGCCCAAGGACGGCCTGTGCGTCTCGACCCAGGTCGGCTGCGCGGTCGGTTGCACCTTCTGCAGCACCGGCACGCTCGGGCTCGTGCGCCAGTTGACGGCCCTGGAGATCCTCGTCCAGGTCGTGCTCGCGCGGCGCAGGCGAGCGGTGCGCAAGGTCGTGTTCATGGGCATGGGCGAGCCGGCCCACAACCTGCGCAGCGTGCTCGAGGCGATCCGGCTGCTCGGGGAGTACGGGGACATCGGTCACAAGGACCTGGTCTTCTCGACCGTGGGCGAGGAGGGGTTGTTCGAGCGACTCGCGCAGGGCTCGGTGCGGCCCGCCCTCGCGCTCTCCCTGCACACCACCGACGCGGAGAAACGCGCGGCTCTGTTGCCCAAGGCACCGCGGGTCGAGCCGCGCGAACTCCTGGAGGCCGCAGCGGCATACTCGGACGCGGTGGGCCACCCGCTGCAGCTCCAGTGGACCCTGCTCGCTGGCATCAACGACGGTGACGAGGAGTGCGACGCGCTGATCGACCTCGTCTCCGGCCGGCGCATCGTCGTCAACTACATCCCCTTCAACCCGGGCGCCGACCTCCCGCATCAGCGCGTCGACCCCGATCGCGCCCATGCCTTGACGCGGCGCCTGCACGCCGCCGGTGTGATCGCCAAGCTGCGCGACTCCGCCGGTCAGGACGTCGGGGTCGGCTGCGGTCAGCTGCGCGCCGCGAGCGAGTGAGCGCTCAGAGGTCGCGTCGGAAGTTCACGCACTTGTCGACGCGCTCGAAGCCGAGGCGCTGGTGAGCGTCGATCGAGTGCTGGGCGTCGGCCCACGTGTCCGAGGCAAACTCGCGGCAGCCGTGCTCCCGCGCCCAGGCCATGCCCGCTTCGACGAGGGCGCGGCCGACGCCTCGGCGGCGCTGAAGCTGGTGGACGAACCAACCCTCGAGGTACCCCACCGCATGACGGGGATCACATCCATCCGCGTGGGAGCGCAGGCCGACCTCCGCGAACCCGACCGGCGCTCCATCGACCTCGGCGATGAGGACCGTGACGGGCATGGTGCTGCACGGCTCCCCGCGCAGCCACCGATCGAACTCACCCTCGTGCTCCTCGGCGGTGTCCGAGGTCCACAGCTCGCAGCGCATGGTCACGATCGCCCTGCGGTCAGAGGCGTCTGCGGTGCGAACCGTGACGGTCACTTGCGTCCGGCCTGCACCAGCTCGATCACCCGCGCCACGGCCTCGTCGTAGCCCAGGTCCTCGCGCTCGCCGGACTCGCGCGGGGTGACCTCGAACAGGTCGTCGGCCACGCCGCGGCCCGCGGTCAACCGGACCGGGAAGCCCAGCAGCTCGAGGTCCTTGAACTTCGCGCCCGCGCGCAGCTTGCGATCGTCGAGGCAGACGTCGATGCCGGCCTCCTTAAGGGCCGCGTAGGCACGCTCGCCGGCGGCGACCTGATCCTCCTTCTTGACGTCGACGATGGCAACCACGACCTCGAAGGGCGCGATCGAGAAGGGCCAGACGATGCCGCTGTCGTCGTGGTGCTGCTCGACCGCGGCCTGCGCCGTGCGCGAGACCCCGATTCCGTAGCAGCCCATCACGAAGGGGTGCGGCTTGCCGTCCTCGCCGATGAACGTCGCGTCCATCGCGGTGGAGTACTTGGTGCCCAGCTTGAAGATGTGGCCGACCTCGATGCCGCGCGCCTGCTTGAGGGCGCCGGCGCCGTCGGGGGACTGCTCGCCTGCCCGCGCGAGGCGCAGGTCGTGGAACTCCGGCAGCGGGCAGTCGCGCCCGACGTTGACGTTCAGGCAGTGGAAGTCGGTCTCGTTGCAGCCGGTGAGCAGGTTCGTGCGCCCCGCGAGGGTCTTGTCGGCGAGCAGGCGCGTGCCCTCGGCCAGACCGATCGGGCCGGCGAAGCCGACCTCGGCGCCCGTGACGCGCTTGACCGTGGCCTCGTCCGCGAGGACGACGGCCAGGCAGTCGAGGGCGTTGACCAGCTTGACCTCGTTGACGTCGAGGTCGCCGCGCATCATCACGGCGACGACGCCCTCCGCCTCGGGCCAGGTGGCCTGATAGAGGACCGTCTTGGCCATGGCCGAGGCCGGCATCGAGAAGAACTCCTCGAGCTGCGCGACGCTCTTCACGTCCGGGGTCGAGCGCTTCTCGAGGTCGGCCGGGTCGCCCGAGGCCGGCGCCTCGGCCGGGATCGAACCGGCCTTCTCCACGTTGGCGGCGTAGCCTGACTCCTCGCAGTAGAGGATCTCGTCCTCGCCCACGTCGGCGATCACCATGAACTCCTCGCTGCCCGCGCCACCGATCGCGCCCGCGTCGGCTTGCACCGAGCGGAAGTCGACGCCGCAGCGGGTGAAGACGGCCCGGTAGGCCCGGTCCATCGCCGCGTAGCTCGCGTCCAGACCCGCGTCGTCGAGGTCGAACGAGTACGCGTCCATCATGATGAACTCGCGCCCGCGCATCAGGCCGTAGCGCGGCCGCACCTCGTCACGGAACTTGTCCTGGATCTGGTAGAGGTTGACGGGCAGCTGCTTGTAGCTGGTGATCGTCTGGTCCGCGTAGGCGGTGATGACCTCCTCGTGCGTCGGGCCGAGGCAGAACTCGCCGCCCTTGGAGTCCTGCAGCGTGAACAGGATCCCGTCGGCCACGTAGCGATCCCAACGCCCCGAGCTGGTCCACAGCTCCTTGGGGTGCAGGATCGGCATCATCACCTCGAGCGCTTCCTCGCGGTCGAGCTCCTCGCGCACGATCGCGCTGATCTTCTTGAGCGTGCGCCACATCAGCGGCCCGTACGTGTAGAGGCCTGAGGCCACCTTCACGATGTAACCGGCGCGGGCCAGGAGGCGATGGGACGGGATCTCGGCGTCGGCCGGATCGTCCCGCAACGTGACAACGTGGAGCTTCGTGAGGCGCATGGGCGCGATAGGGAAGCATCCGGGCCGAGGGTGCGCCACCCGCGGACGGCCTGGTGGCATCAAAAAATCGAGTGCAAGGGGGGGAAACCCGGCGTGGAGGTCGGGGGAGCGTGATCTGGCTCGGCGCAGCCCTCACCGCCGCGCTCTCGTGAAGCTGCCAGTCGGGGCGCGCTGGCGCCTGCGTTCGAGGCCGGCAGGACCGCCCGCGCGGCGGACGAGCGTTCCTCCCGGTCCTCACCGATCGGTGACGACCGGGTTCTCCGATGCGACGCCAAGGCAGCCCGGGTTCCGGCTACGCTTCGGGCCCGTGGAGGACGAGTGAGCGCGAACACCCAACCCGCCGCGCCGGTCCGCGACCGCGCGCTCGAACTGCTCCTGCGCATCGGCGCGCAGGGACTCGCGTGATGCGCTCTGCGCACGAGATCGCGCGGTTCGAGGAGCGCCGCCAGGCAGCCGGCTGCAGTGAGGTCTCGCTCGAGTGCGAGGAGATCGCGGGCGGCACGATGGGCTACTCCCATCCCGGCTGCTGGTCGAATCGCGCCGTCGGCCTCGGGATGGACGGACCGGTGAACGGCGCCGACCTCGATCGGCTGCTGCGGTTCTACCGTGAGCGCGACTGCTCACCCGAGATCGACGTCAGTCCCTTCAACCACGTGAGCCTCCTGCGCGGGCTCGGCGAGCGCGGCTTCGTGGTCCAGGAATTCGACGCGGTGCTCGTGTTCGACCTGGCCCAGGTCGACCGGTTGACGCACCCCTACGGCGCACCCTCGGGCGTGGACATCAGCGCCATCGAGGCCACGGACGCCGCCGCTTGCGCGCAGTGGGTCGCGGCCTCCACGTCCGGGTTCCGCACCCTCGATCAACCCATCCCCGAACACCAGGCCGCCATCACCCACCGCATCGTGCAGCACCCGCGGGTGAAGTGCTTCCTGGCGCGGAACGGTCAGCGCGCGGTCGGCGGAGCCGCGGCCGAGACCTTCGAGGGCATGGGCGCGATCTTCGGGACCAGCGTCGTCCCCGACGCCCGCGGTCGAGGGATCCAGCTCGCCCTGATGCTCGCGCGCTTGCGCTGGTTGGCGGCCCAAGGAGCGTCGTTCACGACCGTCGGCTCCAAGCCGGGCATCGCCACCGAGCGCAACGCCCGGCGCCTAGGGTTCGAGATGGCGTACCACCGCTGCACCTTCGTCTTGGGGACGGCGCGGCAGGAGTGAGCGCGTCCAGATCCGAGACAAATCAGGGCCAAGTTGAGGGGATTCCCCAAAGGCGCGCGCCGCGGCTCATCCCTATGATTACACGCTCTCTCCTCGCTTCCGGTCGGTTGCTTCTCTCTCTTCGATCTCCGCCGACCGATCGAGAACGCGGGCCTCGCCACTCTCTCCGGCGAGGTCCGCGTTGCTATTAGGGGGCGTTCTCCAGCGCCGAGTACCCTGATCCCGTGGGCAAGTCCATCGACGACTACCGGGACAAGCGGGACTTCGGGCGCAGCCCCGAGCCGCCCCCGGGCGAGGGCGACCGACGCGGGCCGCCGGTGTTCATCGTGCACCGACACGAGGCGCGCCGCCTGCACTACGACCTGCGGGTCGAGATGGACGGCGTGCTGCGCTCGTGGGCGGTTCCGAAGGGGTTCAGCTTCGATCCCTCGGTCAAGCACCTCGCCGTGCGCACCGAGGATCACCCGCTCGAGTACGAGGACTTCGAGGGTCTGATTCCTCCGGGCGAATACGGCGCGGGGGCCATGACGATCTGGGACAAGGGCCGCTACGAGCTGCTCTACGCCGAGAACGGCGCCGCGGCGGTCGCGTCCGGCGAGGTCAAGCTGCGCCTCTACGGGCGTCGCCTGCGCGGCGAGTTCCACCTGGTCAAGACGAACCAGGGCAAGGACAGCTGGCTGATCTTCAAGTCGAAGGACACCTTCGCGGGTCCGGCGCGGGACAGCGTGCTCGGCTTCGACCCCGAGGACGCCCCCGAGGCCGAGCTGCCCGCGCGCCAGAAGCTCATGCAGCCCGCCGGCGAGGAGGCGCCCTTCTCCGATCCCGAGTGGCTGTTCGAGGCCGAGCTCGCAGGCCTGCGCGTCCTCGCCGAGCTGAGCGACTCGGGCCCCAAGCTGCGCGGCCGCAAGTCCATCCCCGCCGAGGTCGCGCGCGGCCTCGACCGACTACGCGCCGAGCGCGCGCTGCTCGACGGCGTGCTCGTCGCGACGGACGAGCACGGACGCCCGAACCGCGCG
>JAQBVH010000294.1 GCA_027623615.1 Planctomycetota bacterium
CAGGGATCGGCTCCTCGTAGAGGTGGTACCAGCGCTGGCCACCGTCTGCCTCGGGCCGCGAGTCCCAGGCCACCCCCAGGCACTGCACGCGCCCGCCAGGGAAGGCGATCAGGTACTGCTGCAGCGGCTCGAAGCCGAAGACGTAGGCGACCTCGTAGCGCGTCGGCGCGCCGTCGGGTCCGTCGGTCTCGACGATGTACTTGTCGCCGTCGCGGGAGAAGGTCGTCTTGACCCCGAAGTGGTCGTGGGTGGCGTCGCCGAAGTCGCCGAGGACCGTCTCGTCCGTGGCCAGGTCCATCGCCAGGTCGTGGTGCGAGCCCTGGTAGAGCTGGTGCTGGAGCTCGTGACACTCGGCGCACGCGGCGCGGCCGACGAAGTCGGGTCGGGGCGCCTTGCCCTGCTGCGCCGCCGCGCCCTCCTCGGAGGAGCTCCCCGGGGAGCAGGCCGAGAGGATCAGACCGAGAAGGAGGAGCCGCATGGCGCGGATTCTACGAAACGCGGGGCCGCGCCGATCCCCGCGGACCGGCGGCGCTCGGGCGCTGCGCTACTCGTCCTCGTCCTCCTCCGAGAACCCGAAGGCGTAGAGCGCTGCCTGGGTGCGCAGGTACAGGCCTTCTTCCGCCAGGGCGGGTGTGGCCCAGATCTCCTCCTCGAAATCGGCGGTCTCGAGCACCTCCCACTCCGCGGCAGCGCTCATGCGCGCGACGGTGCCGTTGTGACTCGCGAGGAGCAGCTCGCCGCCGGCGGCGATGGGGGAGGCGAAGTAGCTGTCCTCGGCGCCCTCGACGCGACCCGAGCTGTAGGTCTCGCCGTCGGCCGGGTTCAGGGCGGTCATCACGCCGCCCTCCTTGAGCACGAACAGGACGTCGTCGACCAGGATGGGCGAGGGCACGTTCGGCAGGGAGCGGTTCCAGGTCCACTGGATCGCGGACTCGGAGAGGTTGCCCTCGCCGCCGAGTTGAATCGCGTGCAGGCCGTTCTGGGCGGTGGCGCGGGCGAGGGCGTAGCCCCACTCCTCCTCGTCGAGGACCTCGTCCTGGTTCATGTCGTAGAGGAACCAGACGCGGGTCAGGTTCAGGTCCGCGGCCTCGGTCTTGTCGAGCTTGGCGTCGCCGTCGGCGTCCATGGCCTCGGTCGCCTCTGTCCATGTGCGCGTGATCTTCTTGATCCCCAGCTCGCTGGGCGCCGCCATCCACGAGCAGAGGTACAGCATGTCACCGTCGAGGAGCGGCAGGGACTTGGCCGCCACGCCATGCCGTCCACGTACCAGAGCAGGGCGCCGTTGCGTAGGTCGTAGCCCGAGACGCGGTAGCTGCCGCTCACGATGGCCTGGGCAGGGCCGCCTTCCGGCGTGTAGATCGACGGCGAGGAGAACCCGTGCGTCGTCCCGGGCCGATCGACGCGCCAGCGCTCCTCGCCCGTGTTCGCGTCGAGGGCGAGCAGGAACGAGCCCGTGTCCTGATCCGCTTGCAGGAGCAGCATGTCCCCATGCAGGACCGGCGACGTGCCCGGCTTGTACGCGATGTTGAGCTGCTCGAGCCCGACGTTCCAACGCTCCTTGCCCAGCGCGTCGTAGGAGACGAGACCGTGGGCGGGGTAGTACACGGTCACGTTCTCCCCGTCCGACACCGGCGTGGGCGAGCACGGCGTGTTCACGTTGCGGTGGGGCTTCTCGAGTGAGGTCGGGCACTCGCGGCGCCACAGGACCTTGCCGCTCTCGCGTCCGACCGCGATCGTGAACAGGAAGCAACCCTCGTATCCGGTCACGACGACGGCGTCCCTGGTGAGCACCGGCGACGAGTACCCGGGCGGCAGCTCGACCCGCCAGCGCAGCGTGTCGGAGTCCGGCGCGATGGGCGCCGGAATCGTCGCGGTCGGGTGCACTCCGCTGCCGTTCGGCCCGCGGAAGCGGGTCCAGGCAGGGTCGGTCTCGGACGCGGCGACGAGCAGGGGCAAGAGGGCAAGCGGGTTCATGGCGCCCATTCTTCCAGGTCGAGGGGGCGTGCGCCGCAAGGACTGCATTCGAGCTGCGTTCGAGCCGCGCCGAGCGAGCGCCTCCGGGCTGGCTGAGCTACCCTCTGAGCCTCCGGAGATGCCCATGAAGATCAAGCTTGCCCTCCTCTCGCTGGCCCTCGCCATCCCCGCGCTCACCCAGGACTGGCCCCACTGGCGCGGCCCCGACTTCGACGGCTCCGCCGACGTGTCGGGCCTGCCCAAGACCTTCTCCAAGGAGGAGAACGTGCGCTGGGCTGCCGCGCTTCCCGGCGTCGGCGCCAGCACGCCGATCGTGGTCGGAGAGCGGATCTTCCTGACCGCGATCGTCGGCGAGGACCTGGTCGCGCTCTGCCTCGACCGGGAGACGGGCAAGGAGGTCTGGCGCAAGGCCGCCGGCAGCGGGTACCGGCCCAACGACGCGGGCTCCAAGACCGTGATGCACGACCGCAGCAACTACGCCTCGCCCTCCGCGGTCAGCGATGGGGAGCGGGTCGTGTTCTTCTTCGGCAACGGCGACCTGGTCACCTACGACGTGCGGGGTGAGGAGCTGTGGCGCAAGAACGTCCAGAAGGTCTACGGGGACTTCGCGTTCCAGTGGACGTTCTCGAGCAGCCCGACGCTCTGGGACGGCGTGGTGCACATGCAGATCCTGCAGCGCGACACGCCGGTGCGCGGCATTGGCAAGGACGGCGCGGAGTCGTTCCTCGTCGGCCTCGACGTGAAGAGCGGCCGACAGACCTACAAGGCCGTGCGGCCCTCGAGCGCGATCGTCGAGTCGCTCGAGTCCTATGCGACCCCGATCCCGCACGTCGGTGAGGGCGGCCGCAAGGAGCTGATCATCGTGGGCGGTGATGTGATCACGGGTCACGACCCCAAGGACGGCAGCGAGCTCTGGCGCTGGGGAACCTGGAACCCTGGGAACAAGGAGCAATGGTGGCGCGTGGTGCCCTCGCCGGTGGTCGGCGCGGGTGTGGCGCTCGCATGTGGACCGAAGGGCGCGCCCGTGTGCGCGGTGAAGCTCGGCGGTGACGGCGACCTGGGTGACGAGGGCCTGGCCTGGCAGAGCCCGGGTCGACGCAGCCCGATCACGACCGACGTGCCGACGCCGCTGTACTACGACGACGGCTTCTTCGTGCTGTCCGACTTGCGCTCGACGCTCTGCCGGGTCGATGCGCAGACCGGCGCAGAGGTCTGGGTCCAGGAGCTGCCCAATGACCTCGGCAAGTGGCGCTCGTCGCCGACCGGCGCGGACGGCCGCATCTGGGTCATGAACCACGGCGGGTTGGTCATGGTCTTCGATGCAAAGAGCGGCGACCTCGTGCACCGCGTGAACATGGGCGAGGACGACGACGACTACATTCGCGCCTCGATCGCGGTTGCCCATGGGGCGGTCTTCGTGCGCACGAACGCGAGCCTGTACTGCATCGCGAGCAAAGCGGGGGAGTGACCCCGCCCCTCGCTCCACGCGCGCCGCGCGGCTCGATCAGGGTCGCGCGGCGCGCTCGTCTTCCTCGCGGTGGCGACGGCGACGCTCGGCCATGCGTGCGAGGAAGGCCTCGAGGGACTTGTCGGGTTCGTCCTCGAACGTGTCCGCGAGCACGGAGATGGCCTGGATCCGATCCGGGCGGAAGGTGCGGAAGTCCTCGCGCAGTTCGCACCAGGCGGTGAGGGTCCAGGCCTTGCCCCAGAAGTAGAGGCCCAGGGGGCGTACGGTGCGCTCGCTCTCGTCGTCGTGTTGGTCGAGGTAGGTGAGCTGCACCTTGTTGCGGGCCGCGGCCGCCTTGCGCAGGGGCTCGAGGTGCGCCGCCAGATCCTTGCGGTGGAACGGCGGGGCGAGCAGCTCGGGCTGGTCGATCGCGTGCTTGAGCCGCGTCGGCAAGACCGCATGGACCTTGGAGAGCGCGCGCCGGGCCTCGGCGGCGAGCGCTTCATCGGCGAAGGCCTCGACCATGCTCGCCCCGAGGGCGAGGGCCTGCAGCTCGTCCTCCGTGAACATGAGCGGAGGCAGGTCGAAGTTTGGCGGCAGTGCGTAGCCGATGCCGGCCTCACCCTCGATGGGCACACCGCTGAGGGTCAGGTCGCGCATGTCCCGATAGATCGTGCGCTCGGAAACCCCAAGCTCCGCCCCGAGGGAGGCAGCGGTCATCGTGCCCCGACCACGGAGCAGTTGGACGATCTGAAAGAGGCGGTCGGCCCGGCGCATGGGGGGAGGGTAACGCCGTTGGGTGTCAGACGCCCGTTGGTTGCCACGCCGCCAAATCGTTCCGCACCAAACCTCGCCGCGACCTGGCCTGGGACCGCGAGTCGCAGGACAGCGCCTCCAGACCTTGCCTCGACCTGAGCTGAGACCCTGGCTCGTGCGGCACTTTGTGGCTGGGAGACCACCACCGAGCGTCTGACACCGTACTTCTACTTCAGCCCTCGGGGGCCAGGCGGCCGGCGGTTGTCAGGCCCAGCTTGACCTTGAGGCGGCCGCGTTGGAGGACGTCGTTGAAGTGCACCTTGCGGGCACCTGCGGCGAGGGGGGGAGGTGTTCGGGGGGACCAACCGCGGGGCGCTGCGTCGCTCTCGCACCAGAGCTGGGCCTCGAGGTCGGGCTTGACGGCGTAGTGACGCAGGACCTCGAGGGAGTGCTGGTCCCAGGCGTACTCGAGCTGGCCCTCGTGGTACTCGATCTCGAGCTCGAGGCGTTCGACCGCCTTGCCGTTCCCGTCGACGAGGTCGATGCCCAGGGTGCGCAGCTCCTCGGCCTGGAGGACCTCGAGGATGGCGGAGTGCTCGCTCTCGAGCAGCTCGACCATCGCGTCCGCATTCGCAGCACGTCGCGTGTGGGCGAAGCGCTTGAGGCAGAGCTCCATCTTGTCGAGGCCCACGCGGGCGTCCTCGGAGAAGCGATCCGCAAGGCGGGTCTCGAGCTCCGCGACCAGTAGGGCCTGCTGGACCTCTTGATCCTGCGCGGACAACGCTACGGCCTCGTGGTGATCGCAGCCCACCAACCCGACCGCTGGCAAGGCGGCGAGGACCAGGGCACGCAGGGTCATGGGGGCTCCTCTCACTGGAATCGACGGTACTTCTTCTCGGGGAAAGGCGTGTGTTCCTTTCACGTCTGGATCCGGTGTCGCGCGCAAGTTCCCAAACCGTCATCAGATGCGCCGGGACAAAAAGTCGGGACGTCACCGACGGAGCGCCCTCGGGTAGTCTCGACATCATGCGAGCGGCCCTACTTCTCCCCCTGAGCTTGGCCGCCTGT
>JAQBVH010000295.1 GCA_027623615.1 Planctomycetota bacterium
TGCTGCCTTCCGGCGTCTCGATCGGGCAGATGCGGCCGTAGTGCGAGAGGTGCACGTCGCGCACGTCGAAGCCAGCGCGCTTTCGGTTGAGGCCGCCCGGGCCGAGCGCCGACAAGCGCCGCTCGTGGGTGAGCTGCGACAGCGGGTTGGCCTGGTCGACGACCTGGCTGAGCTCGGAGCGACCAAAGAAGTAGTCGACCGCGCTCGAGAAGGTCTTCGAGTTGATCAGGGTCCGCGGGGAGACCGTCTCCGGGCTCTCCAGGTTCATGCGCTCCTGGGCGGTGCGGCGCAGCTTGAGCAGGCCCTTGCGGAACTCCTCGCCGGCCAGCTCAGCGATCGTGCGCACGCGGCGGTTGCCGAGGTTGTCGATGTCGTCCACCTCGCCAGTTCCTGCGCGCAGCTCGAGCAGGTACTTGACCGAGTTGATGATGTCCTCGGGCTTCAGGACCTGGGTGTTCTCGGGGATGAGCTGGTTGAACTTGCGGTTCAGACGAAAGCGACCGACGCGGCCCAGGCGATAGCGCTGGACGTCGAAGAACTTCTCGTGGAAGAGCTCCCGCGCCTTCTCGAGCTGGGGCGGGTTGCCCGGACGCAAGCGGCTGTAGATCTTCAACAGCGCGTCCTCGTGGCTCTTGACCGTCGGGTCCTCGTGCAGGCTGTTGATGATCAGCATGTCGAGGTCCTGGACCTCGGAGTCGATCACCTCGACCTCGCCCAGGTCACCGGCCGAGATTTCGAGGGCCGCCGTCTCGGGGATCGGCATGCCCGAGGGCACCAGCACCTCGCCAGTCTTGAGGACGACGATGTCGCCCACCGCGATCTTGTCGGTGATCTTCTTGGCGAAGGCGTTGCCGGTCTGGGACTTGGACTTCTTGTGGACCTTGGTCTTGTAGAACTCGCGCAGGAGGGCCTGATCGGTGCCCAGCTCCTCGGTCAGCGCGCGCAGGAACGTGATCGCCGAGAACTTGCCCGACTGGTCGATGCGGACCGAGAGGAAATCCTTCTTGGTGACGTTCAGCTCGACCCACGAACCGCGCTCGGGAATGATCCAGCAGCTGTGCAGCTTGCGGTCCGGCGCTGAGGCGTCGATCAGGAAGTCGACACCAGGTGAGCGGTGTAGCTGGCTGACGATCACGCGCTCGGAGCCGTTGATGATGAACTCACCACCGCCGAGCATGATCGGGATCTCGCCGAGGTAGACCTCCTCTTCGATCGGCTCCGGCTTCACGAGACGCAGGCGCACCTTGAACGGGTCCCCGTACGTCATGCGCAGCTTGCGACACTCGTCGATCGTGTAGCGCGGGCGACCCAGCTCATAGCCGACGTACTCGAGGCACATCGTCTTGTCGTACGAGTAGATCGGGAAGATCTCCCGCAGCAGCAACTCGAGGCCCTGATCGTCCCGGGCAGCAGACTGCACGCTGGGGCTCAGGAAGGCCTCGTAGGCGAGGGTCTGGATTTCGACCAAGTCCGGGAGCGGGACGATCTCCTTGACACGGCCGTAGCTACGAACCTCGCTACCGGCCTGGGCCATACGGCCTCTCACGTTCTTGATCATCTGAGCTTACTCCGTCGCGCCGGACCCGTCATCTCGATGGGTCCCGTCGCAGAGGGTGGGAGATATGCGTTTTGTATGCGGTGCGCGGGAGGCCCGAAGGCCGGTCGAATCACCGCCTGCCCTTGGGAGGGCCGAGGATGTGGGTCGTCGTGGACGATGTGCAGCTGCAGCGCAGCTTGCCCACCTGCGGCGATGCCGCTCCACGCATGCTTCCCTCGTCCCCAGTTCCCAGGACCGACTGCGTTCCGACATCCTCACCGTGCGGCGGTCGCGACTCGAGCAGCCGGGACAATCCTGGGCCCCCGAGCGGTGGCCGACGCACGAATCTAATTGTGGATCCCTAGACGTGCCGCGCAGGGCGGCAGCGTCCAGGGTCCACGATTTGGGTTGGGAATCCAAGCACGAAGTGCTGGATTCCGCTGTTGATGCTTGCCAGGAGCGATCTCAGACGATCTTTGCTGAGGCGCCGGCGCCTTCAAGTTGACCCAGGATAGCCACGGCCTCGTCCTTGGTGAGGCCCTCTTTGACGGCCTTGGGTGCGTTGTCGACAAGCTCCTTGGCCTCTTTCAGGCCCAGGCCGGTGATGGCGCGAACCTCCTTGATGACCTGGATCTTCTTGTCGCCAGGACCTTCGAGGATGACATCGAAGGCGGTCTGCACTTCCTCTTCGGCAGCGCCTCCGGCGGGGGCCATGGCGACGGCAGCGGGGGCAGCCGCGCTGACGCCCCACTTTTCCTCGAGCGCCTTCACGAGTTGCGAAGCCTGCAGCAAGGTCAGACCGTCCAGCTTGTCGGCGATTTTCTGGAGCTCCGGCTCGAGCTCGACGGCGGTGGTCTCTTCGGACATTTCTCTAACTCTCTTGGGGGATCAGGGGGTGGTCGGGTTCCCGGGGACTCCCCGGGTGGTCAGGGCTGCAGGGAGCGAGGGCGCTACTCGCCCCCCTCGTCGACATGGGCTTGGATGACCCGGGCGACGGAACTCGGGACGGCGTTGATCACGCTGGCCAGGCTGCGCGCCGGACCGCTGATGACGCCGAGGAGCATCCCGCGCAGGGTGTCCTTGTCCGGCACATCGGCCAACTGAACCGTCTCGGAAGCGTCCAGGACCTGGCCATCGAGGATGCCGCCCTTCAGCTTGATCTTGAACTTCTTGACGTCCTTCTCGGTGAACACCTTGGCCGCGGAGATCACGGCTTCGGGGTCGCCCCAGGCGAGCCCGGTGTTCCCGGTCAGGCACTCGGCGTCGAGTTCGAGGCCCTTCTCGGCGAGGACACGACGCAGCAACTTGTTGCGCACCATGCGGAAGGGAACCCCCTGCTTCGCGAGCATCCCGCGCACCTTCTCGCTCTGGACCATCGTCAAGCCATGAAGGCTGACGACAATCAGGTTCTCGGCTTCGCTGAGGTGGCCTTCGTACTCACGAACGACCATGCGGTTGACAAGGTTAGGCATGGCTAGGCTCCGAAGTTGACGAAGGCGCCGGGTCCCATGCTCGTCGAGACGGAGACACGGCGCACATAGGTGCCCTTCACCGCCGACGGGCGCATGGTCATGATGTGATCCATGAAGGCCCGGAAGTTGATCAAGAGGTCGTCCGTGGCGAACGAACGCTTGCCCAGGGGCGCGTGAACGTTGCCGCCGGAGTCGGTGCGAAACTCGACCTTGCCCGCCTTGAACTCGGTGACCGCGTTCCCGACGTCGGGGGTCACCGTGCCGGACTTCGGTGAGGGCATCTTGCCCTGCGGACCGAGGACCTTTCCGAGCTTACCGACGTGTCTCATCATGTCGGGGCTGGCAATGACGATGTCGAAGTCCATCCAGCCGTCCTGGATCTTGGCGGCCAGCTCATCGCTGCCCACCTCATCCGCTCCTGCGGCGGTGGCGGCCTCGGCCTTGTCACCCTCGGCGAAGACGATGACCTTGACGGTCTTGCCCAGGCCCTTGGGCAGGGAGACCGCGCCGCGGACCAGCTGGTCCGATTTGCGAGGGTCGACGCCCAAGCGCACACAAACTTCGACGGTCTCGTCGAACTTCGGCGCGGGGGCTCGCTTGAGAAGGTCGAAGGCTTCTTGCGGTTCGTAGACCGAGTCCCGGTCCACCAACGCGCTCGCCGCCGACATGCGCTTGCTGGGTTTGGCCATGTCTTAGCCCTCCACCTTGATGCCCGACGAGCGGGCTGTTCCCTCGATGATGCGACAGGCATGGTCGAGGTCACGGGCGTTGAGGTCGTTCATCTTGATGTTCGCGATCTCCTCGACCTGGGCTCGGGTCACCGAACCCACGATCTGGGTACCAACCTCTCCGGCCCCCTTCTCGACTCCCGCTGCCTTCTTGAGCAGCACGGCCGCCGGAGGTGACTTCAGGATGAAGTCGAAGGTGCGGTCCCCGTAGACGGAGATCTCGACGGGGATGATCATCCCCATCTGGTCGCGCGTGCGGTCGTTGAACTGCTTGACGAAGTCAGAGATGTTCAGACCGTGAGAACCCAGTGCCGGGCCGACCGGGGGGGCGGGGGTCGCCTGCCCTGCCGGGCACTGCAGTTTGATCTTGGCAGTCAGTTCCTTGGCCATCTAGACCGCCTCTACTTCCCAGTACTTGAGGTCCACAGGAGTCGGACGACCGAAGATGGTCACCACGACGCGGACCGTGCCTTTTTCCGGGTTGACGTCGTCGACAGCACCGTCGAAGCCGTCGAAGGGCCCGGAGTTGATTTTCACCATGTCGCCCTTGGCCATCCCGATGGTGACCTGCGGGCGTTCTTCCGAATCGGTCATCCGCGAGAGGATGTCGTTGACCTCGGACTCCGAGATCGCCGTCGGTTCCCCACGCGGTCCGAGGAAGTCGCGCAGGCCATCGATGCTGCGCAGAGTGGTCCGCGCCTGGATGACCCGAGGATCCTCGGGCGTGTCGAGCTCCGCCTGCACCATGAGGTAGCCAGGGTAGAGCTTGTTCTCGACTGTCCGCTTCTTGCCGCGGCGCATCTCGGCGACGAGCTCGTAAGGGACGATCACCTGGGGGATCACGTCGTCGAACCCGGCGATCTTGAGCCGGTGGGTGGCGTTGTCGCGGATCCGTTTTTCACGGCCGGACTGACAGCGGACAAAGTACCAGCGTAGTGCCATGTCAGCCCCCTCCCACCAGGATGAGTCGCGCCAACCGAATGAGCACCATGTCCGCGACGAACAGGAAGGCCATCAGGAACGACACGGTCAGCACCACGGTCCACGAGCCGTTGATCGCCTCGTCGAGAGAGGGCCAAGCGACCTTGCGCAGTTCCTGCTCGGTCTCGATGAGCAAGTCAGCGTTCTTGGGCGTCTCCTCCCAGCGGTAGAGGAGGAACAGCGCGCCTGCGAGCACCGTGCCGCTGATCAGCAAGGCTGGCGACAGGTCCATGCCCAGGATCGGCACGCGAATGCCGCCGATCGGATCACCCAGCCCGGCAGAGAACTGAGTGATCAGTAGCTCCTGCAGGGACGAGCAGCCATAGAAGATGAGGATCGCCAGGAGCCAGAACGCGGTCATCCGCGCCATACGACCCTGATCCTTCTTGTAGGCCATTCGAAATCCTCGGCGGTGCTAGGGGTGGACGAGAGAGTGCGAGCGAGTGGAAACGCGGGGCGGTTAGAGCTTGCGTTCCTTGTGCGACGTGTGCTCCCGGCAGAAGCGGCAGTACTTCT